>CBDTVF010000310.1:0-4340 GCA_965363775.1 uncultured Gammaproteobacteria bacterium | reverse complement strand
ATCGTCCAGGGAACCAGCCTCTTCAGCAACCAAAGGGGTCACATCGGCTGCCGCAATATCAGTCACCGTGTCGTCAGCATCCACTGTAACGGACAAATTCCAGACAATGGCCATCGCCAATGCGAGCAATGCCAAAAATCCACCGGTGGCAGCCAGCGCAATACCCAATGGGTTACCCTGGAGCCACTTCATTTCAGATACCCCGAAACATTAAATCGTATATCCAATGCACCCTGTGCCGAGGGCTGCCTGCCCCTTGGCGCACGCCGTGTCCTGGGTCGTATGATATTCAAATCATCCACCAGCATCAGCGGCATACCCGTCTCCATTCCGTATAGAATTTTCAGAAAGTCCTCTGCATCACAACGCATGCGCACATTGACAGTGACCTTTTGAAAACGTTCCTGAACCCGTGACCGCACGGGTTGTCGGCTTACGATCTGGCAGGAGTCATCGGCCTCTGCGCGTACCATTTCTCCGATACCACCGGACATAGCTGCAGCGGCCTCATCAAATGAAGGGTACTCAAGAAACAGATCGGCATCATTTTGAGAAGTACCTATTTGGCCCAGACGTGCCTGCAATGATTCACGCTGACCAGCCACGGTCTGAAAACGGCCCAATTGCTCACGTAAATCGCCTATTTCTCCGGCATATTCCCGGTGCCGCTGCACGAACCAATGAAACACCAGCAGATACACCAGTATCATGGCAATAGCCAATAGCAGTAAAGCCGTGGTTTTTGAATTGCGTTGATCTGGTATTACTTGCATCAGCCAGCATCCTGCGGTGTTTCATCAACCGTATTCCCGGGCATTCTGTTACCGGCACTCAAATCAAAAATCTCTTTGCCACTGCGGCTATCCAGTCGCGTGGGTCCGCGGAAAGACGCGTTTTCAAAAAGTGGAGAATCATTAATTAGTTCAATCAAGCTCTGCGCATTTGATGATTTGCCTTGCATTTGTGCGGTTTCAGCATGAAGAGACAAGCGGTCCAGGAAGGTATCATCAGGCAGGATGCGGGTCAGTTCTGCGAGCATCTTGAGCTTGTATCCATTTTCTATTTTATGTGTTTGCAAGAAACCGGCAGCCTCGGTGGCATCATCGATCTGCTTACGGATTTGTTGAACAGCCAGGGCCTCGGCACGTACACCCTCAATAGCTTCCTCAACCGCTTGAATCTGGTGCTCACGAAGCCATAATGACTGCGTCATAACAAATATCAGCAGAAATACCGTGGCCGCTCCAATGATCCAATTCACACGAACTTGTTGTTTGACCAAATGGTAACGCAATCCCACCGGCAACAAGTTGATCCCCAGTGGCCCGTCATCGCCGGCAACATCGACACCGGTTGGTGCAAGCCCCAGTCGCTTCAACAGTTCAATATGAGCCTCAACCGGTTCACGGGGCGTGACAAAAAGATCAAAGTGAAGCTGACCAGCGTCACGATCCCGGCTCAAAATACGCCACTGATAAAAAACCTCTTCGGCCTGGAAAGGCGTATGCCGGTCCATTTCATAGGCCACTGCCTGTCTCAGGTTTGCTTCAGCAGCGAGTGGCATGACCACTTCTGTTTGCAGCACAACGTCTTCTGACAGAATTAAGTCGCGACTAACCTCTGTGAGTTCATGTTGCAGCAGTAATTCACGAATCCGCTGCTGTTGTAACTGGGCATCCCCCTCAATGGACAATGAATCCAGTGATTGAATCGATTCAGCGTCGTCTATGCTCAAGGCAACTTCGCCGTCACCGATCTCCATCAATAATTTGCGACGGGCATATTGCATGCGTGCACGGAGCTTCGCAGGCATCGCATTGCGCAACTCTTCCCCCCACCAGTGAAAGAACTGGCCGGCAGGGCCATTCTCAAATCGCGAGCGGATATTCTGTATGCTGTTGTTAAGTGCGATGGCCATCCGTGTCAAAAGGTCCTAAAGTTGAAATCCTTCACGCCATCGCAATACGCGGTAGGGGCTACCAACGCTGTTTCCCCCGATCCGGATTGTGGCTTCTAGCTGTTCCCAAACGCCATTGGGCATAGTCGCCCTGGCCTGAATACTATACGTGACCCCCCTGCCTTGTTCCATCACCACAACACCATTTGGTAATTCCGTTCCGAGGGATTCTCCGGGTATTTGAGAGTTCCTTTCCTCCACAAAGTTCACTGCTTCTTCATAAGTAATGTCCGGCAGTGCCATCAGTGCCTCCACCGGAGCAAAGGCGGGGTTGGGTTTAGCGGCACGGGAGAACACCGTAACGCCCGGTTCCAACAGGCGGTACAACTCAAACGGCATACCAATAACCTGCAATAATTCTTCCGTCATCATGAAATTTCTATTGGCCGGACCCACTTCCAGTCCCGCCGAAAAATAGGCATCTTCCTCGGCTCCGTTAACTCTTTCCATCTCGTCCTGATCACGCCAATCCAGCACAGCGGCAGCCAGAATCTCTGCCTCAGTCATTTCCATTCCGTGCCCGATAAACAAGTTTGCTAACGATAACTCGTCAGCTGCATTGATATCCAACTTACCCCGTTCATCTATCGCACTGACCTCCACCAGGATTCCGTCCAGTTCCGTTTGATAAACGCGCCCGTCCCCTATCATCCTGGTTTCATCATCAGGATCACGTAGCGCCAGTACAGCCAGGTTGATGGCAGCCTCAGCACTCATACGTGCCTGTGTTCCCGACAGCAGTGTATTTGCCTCCAATCGGTCCATGCGTGCCATCAGCGAAAATGAAGCCGTAATTATTGTTAGTAACAATAAAACCCACAACACCAACACCAGGGCTATACCGCGTTGAGAATTGATGCGACAGGCATTAATCATTGCCTGTCCTTGCCTTTAATCAGGTCATTAATGGCATTTTTGTAGGTTGCCTGAGTACCTACCTGACCCGCGAACCCCATGACTGCCTGCTCATCTACTTTCACGCCAGCCAACAGGTCTGGCCAGCGCAGATTCAAGTCCTCGGCGAACTCAAGATCCAGACGCACCGCAACCGGTAGTACGCCCTGTTGATCCCAGCTGGATGTCCAACCGGTCAATTCACCCTCTTCATCCCTGCCCATGAATTCAAAAGCGGCTGAATCTACACCTTCAAGCAAAATAACCGGATCCCGGTCGAACAAGCGGTCCTGCTCAAAACCCTGCAGCAATGCGTGGCTGAACTGGACAACGACATCGCCATCATCACCTTGCGCCAACTCAATCAACTGCACCTGCGGACCACCGGTGCCCAGGTACCCGGGCATCGGGGCCACGTATTGGATATGCCTTGAGTCACCTTCAAAAACCACACGAATCTCATCACCTCCACCTGCCAGGGCAAATGATAAAGGCAGCATCTGGTTAAGTTGACGACGCATGAATTGATGCGATGCGCGTAACTCCCCACCGGCAGCCAGCAGCACTTCACCACGCTCTGATGAGCGCGTGGCCGCACGCAGTCCGGTATAAGTCAATCCCAGCAAAATACTCATCAACGTGATCGCCAGCAATAACTCAACCAGGGTAAACCCCCTCGCCCCGGCCGGCTTTTTGTTGAGCCGTTTTCTCATGGACGGTTCGCCAAAATACTGCGTATGGTGCTGAAATGCAGATTTCTCTGACCTCGTCCTACTTCCCAGTCAATATCCAGTTCAACCTGGTAAAGCTCGATTCCTGACATCTCGGCCAATTCCTGGGTAGCCACGTCGTCACCACTTGCCGCGTACAGATATATACCCAATTGCCACTGATAGCGATCCATACCCGTTCCACTGAACTGGCCTTCTTCAATTGGAATTTCGATACCAACCTGGTCCATAACAGACTGGGCAAGCAAGGCCACCTGGGTATCGTCACTCGCCCGTCGGACACTGCGCATCGAACCCGCCATTATTTCCAGAACAGTGGCAAAGCTCAGGGCAAAAATGACAAAGGCCAGCATCACCTCAAGCAGGGTAAAACCAGCGGTGCTTCGCCTGCCCCGGTTTGACGGTAGTCGTCTCAGAGGTCTCATCCCTCTGCCCGCTCCATATGTGTCTCGCCGGTCAGCCAGGCAACATTCACCCGGTACTCGCGTTTATTAACCAGTAGCTCTACGTGACCGCCGGTTGAACCACCATCGGGGAAAAACCGTATTCCACTCACACTTTCGGAGGTGAACTCCGAGCGTGCAGTTGTAATGCTCACTTCCACACCTTTGGGTAATGTAATCTGTTTGCGTCCGGGGGCCTGGTAAGTACGATTTTCAGTATCAACCTGGAAGACCTGTTCCTTTTTATCAATGATCGCCCGGGCCCTGGTATAGCGCAGTGACGCCACCAGATTGCGGGACGCAGCCCGCGCCTCC
>CBDTVF010000309.1:0-4347 GCA_965363775.1 uncultured Gammaproteobacteria bacterium | reverse complement strand
GTGGTTTCGCTGACGCCAAATAATTCAGTGCCGAGCACTATCGCAATGGGTTGGGTGTAATCAATATCTTTGTAATCGACAGCGGTTTCGCTCAAATGTGCAGCCACAAGTAGAAAACCCTTTGATTTTAGAGACGTACAGGCTTCTTCGGCGCTGCTGTGGGTCTTTATATACATCCACTTTTCCGCACCCTGGGACGTTCTCCAGTGTTTCCGCAGATTACTATTACCTGGTATCACATGCATTTCGTTGATACCTGCTGCGTCACAGTTTCGTACCATCGCAGAGAAGTTTTTGGGTTTGTGAAGATTTTCTGCAAATACAGTCAGGTCGGGCTGACGCCTGGCCAATACTGAATCCAGCCTGGCAACACGTTCAAGTGTCATGCTGACTTGTTTTTTGATTATGAAGAATGTTCACCGTGCAGGATTTTCCAGTTGTCAGTGATGTTGATAAAAGCCTGGCCAAGTAATAATGCCGGCATAACCATCATCAGTGATTTGAGCAAAAACACCAACGGCAGCCCACCTGCCTCTCTTGATGTCTCCAGCAGTTTCCAGGAATTGGCCACATAAGGCCAGGCAATGACCAGCATAAAAATGCAGAAGGGTACGAGAAACAGCAAGGTTCCGCTCAGGTCAACCAATGCGCGTTTCTGTTCCGACATCTTGGCGTAAAAAATATCCACCCGTACATGGCCATCCTGTTGTAATGCCCACGCGGCAACGATGGTGAATACTGCAACATGAAGATAGGTCAGAGATTCCTGTAGCCATATCCAGCCCAGGTTAAAGCCGTAACGCAACACGACGACGGCAAAAGTCAGCAACACCATCACAACGGTCAGCCAGGCCACGGATTTTCCACACATCGCTATAAAACTGCGTAGGGCGGAGTAGTTAACCGTTGCCGGTTGAACGGGCGTTTTCACCACTCTTTAAGCTTCCAGTAAACCGGTTGGACCGGATTCAGTTTTCTGTCGGATTCCCTCAGCTCAAGGTCGCCGTCACCATCTTCATCGAGATAATAATAAGCAGGTCCCTTAATGGGAGTAATCTTGATCATGTAGGTGCGGCCATTCTGTTTGTACTCTTCGATACGCTGACCCTCCCGTTCAGTAATCGTAACGGTGGGCTCAAGTTCTTCACCGGGTACTTTTGGAGGAATTGGCGGTATCGGTGGCGGCGCTGCAGGGTCAACTTTATCTGCGGTTTTCTGCTGCGCCATAGCCAGGCTGCAAATTAGTGTGCCGGCCACCACCAGGACTATCCATTTGTTTTTCATTTGCTTCATTCCTTTAGCCCAAACGGTGTGTTCGATGTAAACCACAAAATAAACCGGGTCGTGCATGTGTGCTTTTATCTATACTCTCAGCATAACAGACGCGAATAACTGATTTTGTATTACATTGCTGACAGGCCCCATTTATATGAGCGCTAAAAATACTCTCTACCTGGTCGATGGTTCGTCATATCTTTACCGCGCGTACCATGCGCTTCCCAACCTAACCAACTCCGCAGGTGAACCCACCGGCGCATTGCTCGGTGTTGCCAATATGCTGCGACGCTTACTGAAAGACGCGGACTCCGAGAATATCGTGGTGGTGTTCGATGCAAAAGGCCCGACTTTTCGTCATGAAATGTATGACCAGTACAAGGCAAACCGCCCGCCGATGCCCTATGAGCTGATTCAGCAGGTTGAACCGATCCACGAAGTTGTCAGGTTGTTGGGTCTTCCATTGATCCAGGTTTCGGGTGTGGAGGCCGATGACGTGATTGGCACCCTGGCGACACGTGCCGCTGCTGAAAAGATGGATTGTGTTATTTCCACTGGCGACAAGGACATGGCACAACTGGTCAATGAGCATGTATCACTGATTAACACCATGACCAACACACAGATGGACAGTGATGGCGTGGTGCAAAAATTCGGGGTGAAGCCGTCACAAATCGTGGATTTCCTGGCCTTGACCGGTGACAAGGCGGACAACATTCCGGGAGTGCAAAAATGCGGGCCAAAGACGGCCGCCAAGTGGCTGAATGAATGGCAGGATCTTGAAGGTGTAATGGCCAACGCACAGGGTATGAAGGGCAAGATTGGTGAATACCTTCGGGATGCACTTGAGACCCTGCCACTATCACAGGATCTTGCAACTATTCGCAAAGAACTCGACTTGGACCAGGCTGTTACAGATCTCGGTCGTGAAGAAGTTGATGAAATGGCCCTACGTGCGTTTTTGCAGCATTATGAGTTCAGTAGCTGGTTGCAGGAACTTGGTGACGAAGAATCTTCATTGCCATCAGCAGAATTGAATTACACGACAGTGATGGATTTGGGCACTTTGCAAAAGTGGCTGGAAAAACTGGGCAAGGCAAAGTTGATTGCCTTTGACACCGAAACCACCAGTCTGGATCCGATGCAAGCTGAGTTGGTAGGTTTGAGTTTTGCGACCGAGGCATACGAGGCAATTTACATACCTGTTGCCCATCAATACCCCGGCGCCCCTGCACAACTCGATCGTGAAACCGTGCTGGAAGCCCTCAAACCGCTGCTGGAACGCGACAAGCCTAAAAAGGTAGGCCAACATATCAAGTACGATATGAACGTACTGTCACGCTACGATGTGGCGGTGCAGGGTGTTGCTTTCGATACCATGCTGGAGTCATACGTGTTCAACAGCACCGGCAGTCGCCATGACATGGATTCACTGGCATTAAAATATCTCGGCCAGCAGACCACGCATTACGAGGATATTGCAGGCAAAGGTGCCAAGCAGATCTGCTTTAGCCAGGTTTCTATTGAGGATGCAGGTCACTATGCGGCGGAGGATGCCGATATTACCTTGCGTCTGCACCAGCACCTGTGGCCGAAACTGCAGGCCGAGCCAGAGCTTGCCAGGGTATTGGAAGAGTTGGAAATCCCATTGATACCGGTACTGGCCAGAATGGAGCAGGCCGGTGTGCTGATCGATGGTAAGGAATTACTGCGACAAAGCAGTGAACTGGCCAAACGTATGCTGGAACTGGAAGAGCAGGCACATGATGCTGCCGGTCAGCCATTTAACCTTGGCTCACCCAAACAGCTACAGCAGATTCTTTTTGAGAAACTGGAGCTACCCGTCATTCGTAAAACACCCAAGGGCCAGCCATCTACAGCCGAGGATGTGTTAAGAGAACTGGCGCTTGAGTATGAATTGCCCAAACTGGTCCTGGAATACCGTTCAATTTCCAAGCTCAAATCCACTTACACGGATAAACTGCCCGCTCAGATCAACCCACATACCGGTCGTGTACATACGTCTTACCACCAGGCAGTGGCGGCAACCGGCAGGTTATCCTCCGCCAACCCCAATTTGCAGAACATACCGATACGCACGCCCCAGGGACGCAAGATCCGCAAGGCGTTTGTAGCACCGCCCGGCAGCCTGATACTGGCCGCCGATTATTCCCAGATTGAGCTTCGTATCATGGCGCATCTTTCCGGGGATTCAGGTTTGCTCAAAGCGTTTCACGACGGGGTCGATGTCCACCGGGCGACGGCGGCCGAGGTGTTTGCTGAAGACTATGAGAAAGTCACAGGTGACCAGCGCCGTGCAGCCAAGGCTATCAATTTCGGGCTAATGTATGGCATGTCAGCATTTGGTCTGGGCCGTCAACTGGATATCAGTCGACCCAGGGCCCAGGAATACATGGATACCTATTTTTCCCGCTATCCGGATGTACAGAAATTCATGGAAAAAACACGTGAGCAGGCGCGCGAGCAGGGCTATGTCGAGACCTTGTTTGGACGTAGACTCTATCTGCCTGAAATCAATGCAAGCAATATGATGCGCCGCCAGGGCGCAGAAAGGGCAGCGATCAACGCACCAATGCAGGGTACCGCCGCAGATATCATCAAGATTGCGATGATTCGGGTGGATGACTGGCTTCAGAGCAGTCAGGCGGGTGCAAGACTGGTCATGCAGGTTCATGATGAACTGGTGCTGGAAGTCGAGGAAGCTCAGCTCAACCATGTCCGCGAAATGGTGATCGAACATATGTCGGCCGCCGCCAGCCTGGATGTACCGTTGGTTGTGGACGCCGATTCCGGGTTGGATTGGGATACTGCCCATTGAACCTTCCTGCCAGGTACAGGTCTTATTTCCTGACTGTACATTACAGTCGGGTTCGCAACCCTAAAGCGGACCGTGGTATCGGTTAAATTCCCCCAAGCCGAGACCTTTTTCAACCCCGCCGGGCTTTTTCGGCGGGGTTTTTTTATGTTCAGGATGAACGGTACGCCGCGATTGTCTCAGCTTTGCACGGCTCGTAGGGTGGGGAACTTGTTACCCACGGATGTGCGATTCAA
>CBDTVF010000308.1:0-4350 GCA_965363775.1 uncultured Gammaproteobacteria bacterium | reverse complement strand
CACCTTACCCAGCATGATCGGTTTTGTTTCACTGGCGGGTGTGGTGGTCAATGATTCGATCCTGTTGGTTGAATATGTGAAATCACATGTGGCAGAGGGCATGAATCTACATGATGCTGCCCAACAGGCCGTTCATGATCGTTTCCGGGCTATTTTTCTCACTTCTATCACGACCATTGCAGGTATGACACCTTTACTTTTCGAGAGCAGTACACAGGCCCTTATTCTTGTGCCCATGGTCACCAGTATCGTATTCGGAATGGTGACATCCACCGTCCTGATCATGTTTGTTTTGCCAGCCATGTACGCGATTATGGAGGACATTGGCTTTGTGAAGTTGACGGTCGAACAGCCTCAGCATCAGTAATAACCAAGCAAGGCGCGTAAGCCGGGCAGGGCATATTCAACCAGCCTTTTTTGTGCGTCCGGCAGTTCATCGGGGACATCCATTGCCAGTCCGACCAGGTTTTCGCGCGCCGTGCCACTTTGTTTGCGATCAGAGCCAACACGTACACGTTCACGCCAGTCGTCCGGCAGGGTTTTGATACCGCAGTACCCCAATGTTTTTGCGAAGTATCTTTCTGAAACGTCCGAGTCGAGGTTTTTGACCGCATGGAGCAAATCTTCCATTTTTAACAATTTGGCCTGGGTGCCTATCCACGCAACCGCGTTGTTCACAAAGATGTCCTCCATGTGCGGTGCTTTGCCATGGATTCCAAAAATCATCATGTTCATCACTTCCTCGATAGACACATTGCCGCCTTTGATGTGATCTATTGACCCCTGGAACGTATCAGACAGGAAGAAACGTGCCCTTGCCAACACCCAGGTATATGGATCGCGTACCAGCACGGTGTGCCTGACACCTTTAAGGGCGATGGCGGAATCATCAGAAAACAGCAGATGCCCCCAACTCAGTTTCGGAGTGGCTTTTGAATACGCACGCAAATGCTGTTTCAAAACCGGTATTTGTATAAAGGTAGTATGATATTGCTGCTCAACTGGTACAAACATTCGCACGATGTTGCGAAACAGGTGGGTTCCACACTTTGGCACGCTGTTGAGAAAAACGGGTTGTTTCAGTGGAGTTTGCTCGAAATTCTTGTTCAGTTCGTTCAGGGTATCGCCCTGTGCAACGATTCTTGGCATTTAAAAACTCCTTTGCAGTCATTCATACCAGATCCAAATGAAGAATGCCGGCGGATGCCGGCACTCCATTTAGCTATTAAACAGCAAGTCTAGAAGAAATCCCAGGCTACGCTGAGGAAGAACCTGCGGCCCAGATAGTCATACTGCGAGTAGAACGCCGAATTACCTGCGGTATCTAATTGACCGAGGCTAAGGGTTGTGACCCGGGGTGGCTCCTCATCAAATGCATTGCGTAACCCGAGGGTCGCCCTGACGCCTTTTTGCGTGAAGTGCCGGGTTATGGAAAAGGAATTATAAGCAACCCAATCCGCATCAATCACCACGTTAACTTCCTCGCCACGGTAGGTGGTTGTATCACCGCCAAAATCTTTGACGTTGGAAACATCACCGATAAAATCGATACCCCAGTAATAGGACCAGTTACCCCTGTCGTAGTTAGTCCACAACCTGCCAACCCATTTAGGCTCACCAAACTCGCCGTTATTGTCCCTGACGGTGTCAGCAAATAGTGCGGTACTCGCCTCATCCTGGAGTGTGAATTGCGTATCGAAACTCAATTCACCGCCCCACGCAGGGAGGGCATATTTCAATGCAAAGTCCCAACCGCTGTTGGTTTGTGTCGCAACGTTGATAAAGCTATCGCGGACATTATCAATGCCAGCGTTGAGGCCGGACCTGTCAAACAGATCGCAAAGCGGATCAGAAGGATAGAATTCGGAGTTGTAGCAACCGCCTACAATGCCACCTGCACCCAGCTGATCGACCTGGTTGTCAACCTGGATGTCGAAGTAATCCACCGACACGCTCAGATTGGCAAACTCCGGCTGCCAGATAATACCCGCCGTCCTCGACAAGGAAGTCTCGGCATCGAGTACACCAAAGCCACCGCCGGTGATAACCTCTGCCGTGATCGTGCCACCCGTGAAGTCCGCTGGTAAACCATCAGGAAAGGTATCTGTGGTGGTGGCCGCGCAATTGTTCGCAACACGTTGGGAAATGTTACCCGCATCCAGGTTCTCACCCCAGCGTATGCATGGATCGATAAATCGCTGATTGATGAATGAGGTCTGGTCGGCAAGATACAATTCGTACAGCGCCGGAGTGCGGAAAGAGGTGCCCTGGCTCGCCCTGAAGCGGACGCTGTCCGTGATCTGCCAGTTGATACCGACTTTGTAGGTGAAATCACCACCATAAGAATCTACATCCGTGTATCGGCCTGACATGTTCAATGCCAGGTACTTGACGCCTTTTTTACCTGCCAGCAAGGGCATATCGATCTCTGCAAAAATCGCCTTGGTCGTGTCCGATCCCTCGGTTATTCCTGCAGATGTTGTTCCCCAGCCATTACCCGCCAGGGTGATTTCGCCCGGTGTGTCATTGATTTTGTCATCGCGGTATTGGAAACCGATAGCTGTGGCCACAGAGCCCGCCGGCATATCGAATAATTCGCCCGTGGTATAACCCTCCACGGACCACTGAACATACTCGGTGTTGCCGGTTTCAGAGCCAAACAGGAAGCTCCGCATGGAGGGAGAAACATCGCCCGCCAGAAACTGCGGATCCAGCCATGGAATATCCTGGCAAGGGACGCCTCTTACCGATGTCACCATGCCTTCACATGAACCACCCAACCAGTTCTGGTCTTCGACCGAGTCGTTAAAGATCTGGTCCTCGGTGTAACTGCCCTCTGATTTGCTGTACTGATAGGATAAATCCCAATCCCAGTCGTTGGAAAATGCGCCTTTCATCCCGACGACAAAGCGGGTGTAATCCACTTTGACGGATGTATCACTATGATCAGTGATCGGTGTCGGGCTTAACCACTGCGCTCCGGTCCATTCTTCATGGAGGGTATTGCCGTAAAAGTAGTTGTAGTTATAGACGTATCCCCAGAACTGACGATAGCCGTTAACCTTGGTTTCACGCCGGTTCAAGAGAAGTTCCGCGTACATGTCTACATTGTCGCTCAGGGCGTATTCGCCATCTGCAAACAGGGTCATGGTCTCCGTTTCCGGATAGAAGGACGTTTCATCCTGGAACGGATGATCGTAATTAGTGAGTCCATCCGAGGCTTTGTCATAGGAAACCGGATACCAGCCCGGGGGCGTACGCATGGCATACGGGTCACCCGGTGCTGCACTATCATTGAATGATGGTGGAAACAGACTTGGGTCATCACCATAAATATATTGTGCCTTGGTGCCGGAAGGCACATTGCCACCTGGATCCTGGTAATCGTAAATCCAGACATGACCCCAAATCGAGTCACGGCATGAATAGGAATTGGTCCGTGTGTCGAAAGCATCTGCCCGCTCACCGGTATCAGTATCAAAGATATACATCTCCGGGCAAGCCAGGAAGTCGCGGTCACCATTCTTGAGTTCTTTGATCTTGTGGTAATCTACCGTGACACTGAATCTACCCTTCTCGTAGTCCTTGCCAAAGCGACCACTGACACGTGTTTCCTCGCCGCCACTCTCGGTTGGAATGCCCACATAGGCTTCGAGCGTACCACCCTCGTTGGTCTTGGTGATGATATTGACAACACCGGCAACTGCATCGGAACCATAAATCGATGAAGCGCCATCTTTCAGGATCTCGACCCTTTCAATAGCAGCTAATGGCAGGACATTGAGATCGAATGCTGATACACCACCCCGGGTGCCAGCAGGACCGGCGCGCCGCCCGTTCAACAGGGTAAGGGTGCGGTTCGCGCCCAGTCCCCTGAGGGATAGTGTTTGAGAGCCAACACCGCCATTGGTTACGAATGCGGAGGAAATTGCTGGTGTGATCTGCGATGAACCGGCAGATGCCAGTGATCATGAGGCTCGAGATCAATTAATGTGGGGTGCTACCTTGGCTGGAATGGCCTTTGGTAATACAGGCACTCACTTACCACATGCATTATCGTATGGTGTAACACATTTGATGAGAGATATCACTACTGCTGATTACGCAGTGAAAACTCCATTTATTCCACATGGTATCAGCGTCATTGTTACCGCTCCTGCTACTTTTAAATACACCGCGATAGCTGCTCCTGAACGTCATCTCGAGGCGGCACAATATCTAAGGGCTGATTGCATCGGTGCTGATATGACAGATTCAGGTGAGATTGTTGCCAATAGAATAATCGAATTGATGCGAAAGACTAATATGCCCAATGGTTTAAGTGGTGTTGGATTCAGTAATAACGATATT
>CBDTVF010000307.1:0-4357 GCA_965363775.1 uncultured Gammaproteobacteria bacterium | reverse complement strand
GGCGACTTCCATTTCATCAAATACCCGCGCACGACCGTTGAACTGGTACATGCTTTCAGCCACTGCAGCCGTTTTGACGATACAGCCTTTTTCGGCGATATTCCCATACAGAACGGCAAGCCCGCCCTCGCTGCTATAGGCATTTTCCATGTCCCGGATACAACCGCCACTGCGGTCCAGATCCAGGTCCCAGCGGTTGTCCTGGCTGAATGGTTTGGTCGTGCGAACACCACCGGGTGCGGCGCTGTACAGTCTCTTGGCATCATCAGTATCAGTCTGTCCGATGTCCCAGGTTTCCAGTGCTTCACCAAGACTGGCGCTGTGTACCGTAGGGACATCACGATTGATGAGCCCGGCTTTATCCAGTTCACCCATGATCGACAACATGCCACCGGCACGATGAACATCTTCCATGAAGTAGTTGCCAGTGGCGGGCGAAACCTTGCACAGATGAGGTATGCGTCTGGACATGGCATCGATATCAGACAGATCGAAATCGACTTCCGCTTCCTGGGCTGCGGCCAGCAGGTGCAAAATGGTGTTGGTTGAACCCCCCA
Organism: uncultured Gammaproteobacteria bacterium; assembly: GCA_965363775.1. Classification (GTDB taxonomy): domain Bacteria; phylum Pseudomonadota; class Gammaproteobacteria; order Xanthomonadales; family SZUA-36; genus SZUA-36. The sequence continues at coordinate 3,800 of CBDTVF010000307.1, read as the reverse complement.
TTGCAATATCCACGGCCATTGCATTGCTGAATGCGTCAAAATTGGCGATGGATCGTGGCAAAACTGAATCATCATCGTCACGGTAATATCTGTTCGCCAGTTCAACTATCAGGCGGCCCGCCGTGAGGAACAAAGATGCACGGTCACGATGTGTGGCCAGCAGGGAGCCGTTACCCGGTAGCGATAAACCCAGGGCTTCTGTCAGGCAGTTCATTGAATTGGCCGTAAACATCCCGGAACAGCTGCCACAGGTCGGGCAGGCGGCCTCTTCGACTTCTTCAAGACTGATACCCGGAAATACATCAGGGTTGGCGGCGCTGGTAAACGCATCCACCAGGTCAATCCGTTTGACGGTTTCACCCTCTTTTTGTACACGCCCGGCTTCCATGGGTCCACCGGAGACAAATACCGCAGGGATATTGAGTCGTAGGGCCGCCATCAACATTCCGGGTGTGATTTTGTCGCAATTGGATATGCAAACCAGGGCATCCGCACAATGGGCATTGGCCATGTATTCCACGCTGTCGGCAATCAGGTCACGGCTGGGTAGCGAATACAACATTCCATCGTGACCCATCGCGATACCGTCATCGACCGCAATGGTATTGAATTCTTTAGATACACCGCCTGCTGCGGCAATCTCGGTGGCCACCAGGCTGCCGACGTTTCGCAGGTGCACATGTCCGGGTACAAACTGGGTAAAGGAGTTGGCGATGGCAATAATCGGTTTGCCAAAATCACCGCTGCCCATGCCGGTGGCACGCCACAATGATCGGGAAGCTGCGGCACTGTTACCGCTGGTGGTGGTATCGGATCTTAATGGTTTCATATTAAAAGCTTCAAATTTAGGAAAAAGGTAAAATAGGGGTAATATGGAATCGTACCATTCATTTTGGTCGACGAGTTCCATTTTCCGGACAAATTACTGAAAGGAAATCTCCTGTGAAAGAATCCATGAGTTATGTGCGCGGTACCACCGAGCAGCCATTAATCCATCAAACCATTGGCGATCTGCTGCAAAGCGCAGTTGACCAATGGGCTGATAAAGAGGCCATTGTGGTCCGCCACCAGGGCATTCGTTGGACTTACAGGCAATTTGGTGAAGCGGTGGATACTTTCGCTGCCGGCTTGCTGGCATTGGATTTGAAGGTGGGCGATCGTATTGGAATCTGGTCACCCAATAATGTTGAATGGGTGATTGCACAGTTCGCGAGTGCAAAAGCCGGTTTGATCCTGGTTAATATCAACCCGGCCTACCGAAAAGCTGAACTCAGCTACACATTGCAGAAAGTGGCTTGTAAGGCCCTGATACTGGCCAGTGCATTTAAAGGCAGCGATTACATCGGTATGTTGCTGGATATCGCAGCCGGGATTTCGAGTTCACCGGCAGGACAGCTAAACCTCTCTGAGTTACCCGAACTCAAATCGCTGATTGTCATCAGTGATGAACCTGTTGCCGGCATGTTTCGTTTTGATGATATTGCAGGTATGGCGCGGGCGGATGCGCAGGAACAACTGGCAGAACGGGCACGGGTCGCGCAACCCGATGATGCCATCAACATACAGTTTACCAGCGGCACAACCGGGCTACCGAAAGGCGCGACGCTGACGCATTTTAATGTTCTCAATAATGGTTACTTTACCGGACAGGCAATGAAACTGACCGAGGAGGACCGTCTGTGTATTCCCGTGCCCCTATACCATTGTTTTGGAATGGTGCTGGGTGTACTGGCCTGCGTGACACACGGTGCGACCATGATATTCCCCTGCGAGGCGTTCGAAGCTGGGGCGGTGCTCGAAACGGTCAGTGAAGAACGATGTACTGCGCTGCATGGTGTGCCGACGATGTTTATCGCGGAGCTTGAACACCCGGATTTCAAACAATTTGACCTGAGCCATCTGCGTACCGGCATTATGGCCGGTGCACCCTGCCCGATTGAGGTGATGCGCAAGGTCATCAGCGAAATGAACATGACCGAAGTTACCATTGCATACGGCATGACCGAAACCAGTCCGGTCAGCTTCCAAAGCGCCACCGATGACCCGCTGGAAAAACGGGTATCCACCGTCGGACGTATCCACCCGCATGTGGAGGTCAAAATTATCGACGAATTCGGTGAGACAGTGCCGCGGGGTGTTTCAGGTGAACTATGCACCCGAGGGTATAGCGTCATGTTGGGCTACTGGGGTGAAGAGGAGAAAACCAAAGAGGGTATCGATGAAGGCGGTTGGATGCACACCGGTGATCTCGCCATGATAGATGAAGAGGGCTATTGCGATATCGTTGGCCGAGTCAAGGACATGATCATCCGTGGTGGTGAAAATATTTACCCACGTGAAATCGAGGAATACCTGTTCCGGCATCCGAAGATTCAGCAGGCGGCTGTTTTTGGTATACCGGATGAGCGGTTTGGTGAAGCCGTGGTAGCCTGGGTCAGCCTTGTCGAGGGTGAAACAGCAGATGAGGAAGAGTTACGGCAATACTGCAATGAGCAGATCGCCTATTACAAGGTACCCAAACATATTGTGATCGTGGATGAATTTCCGTTGACCGTTACCGGCAAGATCCAGAAATTCGTCATGCGCGAACAAACCATCCATGCTATGTAAACAGCACCATCCACGCGGCCAGCACCCCTGAAAGACCTGGTAACGCAACGTTATTCGGGTCTGTGACGCACATATACCGTCGCGGATTGGAGGCCCTTCAGTCGCAACAAACTTGTGATAGGATCAAAAGCTATGTTTCATACGTTCGGAGGATGTTAACGTGCAATTTAAGAAAACCCGTGTCACCGCAGGAAATATGCTTCTGCAAAAAGTACTAATTCTCATAACCACACTGTTGCTGAGTGCTCCAGTCCTGGCAGAAACTGTCACAGAGTATGGCCCGATTTCAAACTCCCCCAGCAATCAAATCAGACCCGGGCAGGTTGTTTGGGCGGACCTGATAACAAGTGATGTGACAGCTGCTACAGAGTTTTACAGCAAGCTTTTTGGATGGGAATTCAAGTTCAATGGCGACCGGAGTTACGCGCATGCGTGGCTTGACGGTTCTCCTGTTGCCGCCATTGCCGCCTATGATGCTGGTGATGATGAGAACGCTGAAGGTGTATGGATGATATCGGTTTCCGTGCGTGATGTTCTGTCTGCCGAAATAGCCGTAAAACATGCAGGAGGCAAGGTTCTGGAAGGCCCCGAAGAGCTTCGTGGTCGTGGACAGTACATCCTGGTAGAGGATCCCCGCGGTGCCTTGATAATGTTATTGCGCGCCAACAATGGTGACCCGGAAGACAGTACCGGTGACGCAAGTGACTGGCTTTGGGCGGAGTTGTGGACAGATGACATAGACGCTTCAGCGAAATTCTATGAGAAGGTCATTGGTTACAAATCTGTTGCAGTCAAGGGCATCACAGGTAATACCTACCATGTCATGGGTAGAGATCAGAAACCCCGTGTTTCAATGATCAAATCCCCCTTTGACGATGTTTCACCCAATTGGCTGCCCTATGTGAAGGTCAAAGACGTTGATGCTGTCGCGATGAATGTGATTAAGCATGGCGGCAAGGTATTGGTGCCGCCGGAAAGGGATGACCTTAATTATCACGTTGCAATTGTTGCCGACCCAACCGGTGGCATTTTCGCGATCCAGGAACAGGAGAAGCAGCAGGGCCAGGAGCAGGAGAAGCAGCAGGGTCAGGAACAGGAAAAACAGCAAGGCCAGGAGCAGGAAAAACAGCAGGGCCAGGAGCAGGAAAAGCAGGAGCGTTCCCAGTCCCAGGCGGGTAGTTCGTCCGAAC
>CBDTVF010000306.1:0-4388 GCA_965363775.1 uncultured Gammaproteobacteria bacterium | reverse complement strand
CCGGCAGATTCACCGAACAGGGTGATATTTCCAGGATCACCTCCGAAGGCTTCAATGTTCTGCCTGACCCACTTCAATGCCTGGATGATATCCAGCAAACCGAAATTGGGACTTTTATCCAGTTCTGAGCCGGCAGTCGCACGCAGCGAAGGGTGTGAAAACCAGCCAAGCAGGCCAAGGCGATAATTGATCGAAACGACAATGACCTGCTGTTGAACGGCGAGATTGCCACCATAGTGAAAACTACCACTGCCGCCTACGTTACTGCCACCATGGACCCACACCATGACCGGCAAGGGGGTAGGCTTGTCATCCGGCTTTATCGCAATCGGCGGAGACCATATATTCAGGTACAGGCAATCCTCGCTGCCGACGGCCTTACCGTAGAGTGACGGATCGATATCGAGCAGTGGGTGACCAAGCTGCGTGCAGATATCCGAGAAGGTGTTTGCAGCGAAAGGGCCGTCAAAGGACTTATGCACACGCGGCGCCTTCCAACGCAACTCACCCACAGGCGCTTGTGCATAGGGGATTCCGAGCCAACTAAATGCACCACTCTCTTCAATCTGTCCGTTTATAGGACCTGCAATGGGATGCCGTAAAGTGCCATCTTGGGCGATGCTGTTCATTGAAATAAATACCAGGGTCAGTAACAGGCCCAGGATATACCCGGGCGGTGTTTTGGTTTTCCACGTGACACGCTTGTGCAAAGTGCCCATAAGCTTAATATCGCTTGATGTAAGCCTCGACAAGCTCATTGTCCTCGGCAGAAAGCAGACGCAGTGGTTGCGGGGTCTTTTGGGAAGTCTCCAAAAATTTGTCGACGCCTATTTTATCCAGAAGTCCGAATGGCCCGAGTTCCTGACCAGTGGCTATCGTCCAGGTGCGGTCGATATCTTCCGGATCTGCAACTTCCTGAAGTGCGATGAGTACTGCACTTTTGATGAGTGCTACAACCATCGCATGATAGACCGCTGTATCAGGGCTCTTGCTGGTTAGAAAATCTGACTGCTGATAGCTGGGACCAGGGTAGCTGTAAAAACCCTTTCCGGTTTTCGTGCCGAATTCGCCGCGTTTGATATAAGGCTCAAAATAATCGGCAACCCTGGCTTGAAGCGTGTCTGAAGAATTCTTGCTCAAGGTGCTGAAAATCAAATCCAGACCAATCATATCCATAATACCAAACGGGCCCATGGGGGTTTTAAGCTTGGCCATATAGCTGCGGTCAACGTCTTCGCGTGTTGCAATACCCTCAATAACCAGGGCATCTGCCGTCAGCAATACAGCGTGAAGCAGCACATTCATAATGTAACCGGGATGTTCTTTTTTCAAAACCAGCGGCACCAACTCAAGGCTCTGGGCATAACGTTTCAAAATATCGATCGTTTCCGGCGTGGTCCGTGGACCCGCGACGATATCGACCAGCCTTGAACCCATGTAGGTGTGCAGTGCGGCAAAACGGTCACCGCGCTCTACGACATCTTCGATTTGGGAAACTAGCAAACCGGATGTATTGGTGGTCAGAATGGTTGTGTCAGGACATATTTCATCGAGCTTCTGATGGATTTCCCGTTTCAACTCCACGCTTTCATATACGGACTCACTGACAAGATCAGCATTTGCAGTCGCTTTTGCCAGGTCGGTACCCGCCGCAATTCGAGGGAAAGCTGCACCAAGCTGCGCAGGTGTACAGTAACCACCCCCAATCAGAAACGGCGCAAACTCCTTGAACCTCTTTGGTACCTGCTTCAGGGTTTCCTCAGAAATATCGTATAACTCAACGTTGTAACCCGATATGGCCGCAACCAGGGCATTGCTACAGCCCATCGTACCGGCACCGACAAAACAGACGGTTTTAACCTCTTCGATTGTTTTGGAAGCGGCCTCTTTAGCGATGTTGCCAGGTAAGGTTTCTTTCTTATCAAGCACACGGGGCATGCGATCTGGCACAAACAGATTGGTGCTGCCAGTTGTCACCATGGCCGGAAGATATCCAAGCACGGGTAAGTCTGCCAGCGCATTGGCAATGTGACACTGGGTTGGATTTTGCTCCCAGGTCAGGTGCTTCCAGTCAATTTTACCTTCTCCCACCCAAGCACCGGTGTAAAGGCTATCGGATGGAAATGTAGTCAGTTCACTCAGTGCCGGCTCAAAACCGCCGACATCAGGCAGGTACCGCCATGCCATTGGATGGTCTTTACCTTCCGACGCCTTAGTAGCGGCTTCGGCCTCCTCCGGTGTTGGTACCCTGAGATTTTTAATCGACATATCGAGAATCTTGCTACCGAAATGACTGACACTGGAATGCCACTGATCATCGATAACACTGTGATCCGGTATATCACCAAATAGTTTGGGAATACCAGTCCTCTCCCGACCGGAGAGAATGGCATCTGCCAGATTCTCCCACCAAACCAGGGAATACTGGCCTTCGAGTTGTTCATTTTCACCATTGAATACTGCTGAAGCGGTCACGGCTACAAGGTTATATCCACGCCCGGCCAGCCAATCCACATCCTTGCTGCAACAATACACGACAGTGACGACTGCCTGCTCTGCAACCGTAAAGGGATGCGGCAGATAGGCTGCCAGTTTTTCCCTGTCGGTCAAATAAGGCACTACCATCATGGTAACGTCACGATACCAGCCACTGGGTTTTTCACCCTGGGGCAAGGGACCAAAATGGGCCGGCATCATATAACTTTCATATGGCTTGAACTTGAACATCTTAGAGTCCACTCATTAGATTAACTGTTGGTGATGAACCACCGGGCGAAGAAACCTTGCCCGGTGGTTAGCTCTACTTAAGACTAAAACCTGTAGTTGAGCTGTAAACCATACATCCTTGGGTCACTGAGCAGTTCAGTGCGAAGGAAACCATCCGAAATACTTCCGCCGCTGGCATCGGTTGAATGACGATCATCCGATATGTTTTTGACAAATGCGGTGAGAGCCAGCATTTCCGACGGTGCGGTCCAGGTCATGCGCGCATCAAAGCGGCCCCAGGAATCCAGCAGGCCATTCTCCGAATTGGCCGGATTGGTATACATCTCATCAACCCAAGTGTAGATACCACTGAAAAGTAAATCACCTTTATCACCCAGTGGAACAAAGTAGCTCGCGTTAAGGCCGATCTTGTTCTTGGGTGCACGGTTTAGCATATTGCCTTTGTAATTAACCGGTTCCTGAACAAGGGTGGACTTGTCGATGGTCTGAAAATCCGAATACTTGGCGTTGTTATAAGCATAACTGCCGGAGACACGGAAACTTTCACTGACCAACCAGGTGAATTGCGCTTCCAGTCCTTTCACATCAGCCGCGGCAGCATTGGTAAATTCGGTTCCAGATGCGCCTGTTGCCGGATCGATATAGCTCTGGTTGACCTGCAAATCGGTGTAGTCATAATAGTAAGCGGCCAGTTCCACGAGCAGTGAGTCTTCTGCCAATGAGGCTTTGTAACCAAGCTCATAAGAGACAATCGCTTCTTCGTCAAAAGAGTCCACACCTGGTGCAAGTGTACCGAGGTTGAAACCACCGGCGCGATAACCGGTTGATATTGAACCGTACACAAATCCGCCATTGTTCGTGGTGTAGTCCAAACGAACCATGCCACTTATGTTGTCCCAATCCATCTTGTCACTGGCGTCATCGCCCTGATTGATCGGATAAGCGATGCTGTTACCAATGGCCTTGTGGGTTTCAGATTCAAGCACGCCGTAGGCACCACCGCCAACCGGTATCGGGAAAAACTCTTCATACAATGGAGCCATTGCCCGGACAGTTTCACTGCCTTTCTTTTCATCGAATGTATAACGCCCACCAACTGTCATTTTGAGCTTGTCAGTGAAATCGTAGTCAATTTGTCCATAACCGGCGTAGGAGGTCACATCCAGATCGGTATCAAACCAGAAAACACGGTTGTTCGGATCACCCTGAAAATCAGGCAGACCGAATCCAAGTACATATGCGGTCATCGCTGCACCCGGCATGGGCCCAGCCAGTGGATAACGCGGACCGTAGTTGACGAAATCTGCAAGTCCCAGGGTTACGAATTCTGAATCCCAGGTCAATGAAGTTGAGTAAATTGGATCAACGGCATTTTGAAAATCGTAGTACAACCTCGCATCCTGTTTGAAATAATACAATCCAGCGATAAAGTTAAATTTGCCATCAAAATCCGATATGAACTGCAACTCATGGGTCAATTGTTCTGATTCAGAGGTTATATTATTGACTGAGCTGGAGTTCAGGTTTGAAGACCAATCCACATCACCGGCAGAGTCCCGCGAGAAATCTGCATAACCACCGATATACTTGATGTCGATATCACCCACGGTGTTTATGTTGGTCAATATTACGTTGGTGTACTTTTCATCCAGTGTATTGGC
>CBDTVF010000305.1:0-4393 GCA_965363775.1 uncultured Gammaproteobacteria bacterium | reverse complement strand
GACCGCCTGGGTCATGAAACAACCCAACTGTCCGGTGGACAGCAACAACGTGTTGCGATTGCCCGTGCACTGGTCAATAACCCTTCCGTAATCCTCGCCGATGAACCCACCGGTGCTCTCGATACAAAGACCTCACTGGAGATACTCGATCTGTTTCGGGAGTTAAACGAATCAGGCATCACGGTGATTGTGGTCACTCATGATCAGGAAGTTGCAGTTGAATCCAGGCGAAATCTTTTGTTCAGAGATGGCCGTATCGTTGACGATACCGTGATGAAGCGCTGACGGGACGGCTGAAATGGGACTCTGGAAAACAATCAATATCGCCCTGATCGCACTCAAGCTGAACGCCTTGCGCAGCTTTCTGACCATGCTCGGTATCATCATCGGCATCGCATCGGTGATCGTCATGGTCTCGGTTTCCAGTGGATCGAAACACGAAATCGAAAAAGCCATCGACCAACTTGGTAGCAATATGCTTAACATCAGGCCAGGTGCGCATATGTCCGGCGGCAGACACTCAGGTGCAGGATCAGCAACTCCATTTACCGAAAAGGATATCAAGCGTCTCAAAGAGAAGTTTGCCTTTCTGGATGGAATTTCCGGCAGCATCGGTACCAATGCAACGGTCGTTTATGGCAATAAGAACTGGACCACGAGTATCACCGGTGTCCACGCAGACTATATGAATGTGCGGCAATGGGTTATAGAAGAAGGACGTAATTTTACCGATCGTGAAGTCAGCTCAGGTGGCAAAGTTGCCCTGCTGGGTCAGGATGTTATAGAACAGCTTTTCGACGGAAGTTCCCCGATGGGCGCCCGCATTCGGATCAAAAATGTGCCTTTTACGGTGATCGGCACTCTTCAGGGCAAGGGTGAATCCAGTTGGGGCAGAAGTCAGGATGACATTATTTTTATACCGATTTCAACCGCACGTATGCGTGTCAGTGGTCGCAGCGCGCGCTCGGTGCCCGACGTGGTGGGAAACATTTACCTCACCGTCAACCTGGATAGAGATATATCAATTGCAGAAGAAGATCTTGCTGAGTTTTTGCGTGAGATAAGAAAAATTGCACCCGGTGCCCAGGATGATTTCGCGGTCAGGAATTTTTCCGAGTTCATACGCGCCAGGAACGAGACATCCAGTACGCTCGGCTTACTATTGGCAGCAACTGCTGCCATTGCCCTGCTGGTCGGTGGAATCGGGATCATGAATATCATGTTGGTGTCGGTAACTGAAAGAACCCGCGAGATTGGTTTAAGGCTGGCAATTGGTGCCAGGCGAAATGACATATTGATGCAGTTTCTTGTCGAGGCTGTCACACTTTGTCTGATTGGCAGCTTTTTTGGCGTCGCCATCGGTGTGGGCACCGGAGAAATCATACGTCAAACCAGCGAAATCCCCGTGTTATTGAATATACCCATTATTTTCATCGCAATTTCTTCTGCGACTTTTGTCGGTATATTTTTTGGTTTTTACCCGGCTAAAAAGGCATCCAAAATGAATCCTATTGATGCCCTGCGTTACGAATAGATCGCGTACTGCGGCAAAATTTGGTATTTATATTCATGCGTATCATCATCCGTGATACTGCCAGCCAAATACCGGAGTTGAAAATCAAATGATTACCAGGGGCACCAGGTTACCAATCGCCGTATTTTTGTTGTGTTTTCTCTATGCTCTGTTGCAGGGCTGTGCAACGCTGGACCCGGATTACGAGCAACCTACCGTGACATTGAAGTCATTCCGGGCACTTCCCACTGAGGGCATGGTACCGAGCTTTGAGATTGGGCTGAATGTACTGAATCCAAATGCCAGCTCATTTCAACTCCAGGGTGTTGTCTACACGGTATCTATCCAGGGCCATGATGTGGTCAAAGGCGTAGGCAAGGATTTCCCGGTGGTCGAAGGCTACTCGGAAGAAACCATCAAACTGACGGCCGCGGCCAACCTGTTCGCCGGGGTTCGTCTTATCATGGATATGATGCGCTCCCCCAACGAGAATCTTGAATTCGAGTTTGAGGCCAAGCTTGACACGGGTGGTCTGGGTCGCTCAATCAGGATCAAAGAGAAAGGTTCTTTTCGTTTGGATGGCAAAAGCGACCTACCCGATACGGACACGACACCCAAATCTGAAAAGGAATCCGATCTGGTTCAGGGTTAACTCACACTTATGGCCTGAATTTCCTTGGGCAAATGATAAACAGAAAGAAAAAACCCATACCGTCTGAATGATCAGCAATCACCAGCCAGTCGAGTGGACGGCCCAGCTTGACCGGTTGACCGCTCGAGGACGTGACTTCCTCGCCACGTGCGGATCGATAGGCATCATCCAGACCCGGGCGTGCGCCAAACAGGCCAGCATCCATCGAAAGAGCGGTGTGCAAATGTGTATCACCCCACAAAATCTGGTCGGGGAAATTGCGCTGCGCATAAGGCGAATATGCCTCGCCGGGATAGAGGTCAGATATCGAATCTGTCTTTGCGAGTCAAATCGAACTTATACGGCAGAATACACTACATATTGTCTGCTATCAGGGTTGGCAGATCCGGCTCCACGATGTTCTGCACCAGCAGATTTAGACGGATTTTGTCAATTGTGGCCGATGTTTCCTGACCAATATCGACCACCAGGTTGGGTTGAATATCAATTTTACCGGAAGAAAACTGAAAGGAGACGGAAACCTTATCATCGGCTATGGGCCTTACCAGCACAACAAAAGTGTATCGGCTTTCTCCCGGCACCGAATATGTACCACCGGTGGTCTCTCCCTCTACGACGTCAATCACGGGTTGTGCGATCATCTCACCCAGATGAAACACCTGGGTACTGACCCGGTACCTGTCGGCAGCGAATACACTGCTGGTCACTGAAAAACCCAACAGCATTACCAGCATTATGGTTACCTTGTGGCAAAAACACTTCTTGATCATCTTCATATATCCAAAATGGTGGCTGAATACTATACGGTGAGATGAGCATCCTGTCGATTTTCGGGGTGCTGTTTCGTCTATAATATGCACACCGCCAAATTCAAACTTCAAGGATTAAGCAAGCTGAGCATTCAGCCAAAAATTGGACTGGCCCTGGGTTCCGGCGCCTCACGTGGGTGGTCACATATCGGTGTCATCAATACACTGCTAAAAGGGGGCATCGAACCCGATATCGTTTGCGGCACCTCTGTGGGGGCCATTATCGGCGGCTCATACGTGGCCGGAAACCTCGACAAGCTGGAACAATGGGTGCTCGGCTCAACACGCAGCGATGTACGACAATTTTTCAATATCTGGACCTCACAATCCAGCTTTGTCGATACAGAACGACTGAGCTGGTTTCTGCATAATTATGTAGCTTCCGCTGATCAGCGCATCGAGGATATGTCAAAGGTATTCGGAGCTGTGTCTACCGATCTTGATACGGGTCGTGAAGTCTGGTTTAAGAAGGGTAATCTTGTGGATGCAGTTCGTGCCTCGATGGCACTGCCCGGTTTATTTCCAGCGGTTCAAATTGATCAACGTTGGCTGGTTGATGGCGGCCTGGTTAATCCTGTACCCGTGGTAACCTGCCGTGCATTGGGAGCGGATGTTGTCATCGCCGTTAACCTGAATTCAGGTCTCATTGGCAAACATAACATTCGTAAGCAGGAAGCGACTCTGAGAGAAAGCAACAGTATTTTGAGTAAGGTCAAAAACCAGGCAAAAGAGTATTCAAACTCCCTTTTTCCAAACAGCAACGAAAAAAATGAGCCTCCCGGGTTTTTCTATGCCGTCGCCAACTCCATCAATATTGTCCAGGACCGGATTACCCGCAGCCGTCTTGCAGGCGACCCCGCAGACGTATTGCTATCACCCCAACTTGCCCGCATCGGTATGTTGGAATTCCATCGCGCTGCCGAAGCGATCACGGAAGGCGAGCGCTGCGTGCGCAGGATGATGCCTGAAATTCGTCGCGTGATTGGAAATCAGTGAACAATTCTCCTTGTTGCAATAAGGGTACAAAAAGCTCAGTCATAAGTAGTAAATGTCACAACCATCGAACTTAAGCCTCTTTGTTTGAGTCAACCGGGCTACCCGTTTTCACGATGCGATTGGTCGCAGCCACTAGTTCCCTGGTTATCCCGGGCTCATGAGATGAATGGCCGGAGTCCGGTGAAATGACCGTGTCGAGTTCGGGCCATGCAGCAGCCAGATCGATTAGGTTCTTTACTGAACAAACAATGTCATAACGACCATGCACGGCGAACGCAGGGATGTGGCGAATAAGATCGACGCGGTCCAGTAACAGGGAATCAGGATCCGGCTTAACATTACGAAAATAATGCGCTTCCAGCCTGGCGATGGCCCAGGCCGTATCAGGTTCGGCAAAATGGCTGGTGAATTCCACGTTCGGCA
>CBDTVF010000304.1:0-4395 GCA_965363775.1 uncultured Gammaproteobacteria bacterium | reverse complement strand
CCCGAACTGCAACCCCCGCCGTTACCACCACCCGATGCCGAAGAAGAGGGCTACCTGGAAGAAGGTGGGGAACAGGAAGCCCACAAACAAGAAGGTCGGGAAGAGGAAGGTGACACGCAGGTCATTCCAATCGCCACCGCTACTCTGTCACCTGCAAAGCAACGCAGGCTTCGGATCCTGGCTATTACCGTATTCGTGCTGCTTTCGATTGTTGCGCTGTTTGTACTATTTGCAACCCCGATGTCAATCAGCATCACGCCGGAACCCGACAGTCAATCTATTTCCGGCTTTCCTCCGCCTGTTTCGTTTGGCCAAAAGATGCTGGTCGTGCCGGGTGATTTCACCGTGCATGCCAGCAGGGCTGGTTATCAGCCATTGGAACAGCGTATTGAAGTGGCCTCCAACGGGTTCCAGTCATTCAGTTTTGAATTGGAAGAGCTACCCGGTCGGGTGAAAATCATCGCTGATCCCGATGTGCCTGTCAGGGTATTGGTGGGTGAAGTTGAGACGGAGACAGACGCAGATAACATCATCTCTGTAGAGCGTGGAACACAGCAGTTGAGAATCGAAACGGATCGCTACCTGGCAGAAACACTTGAGTTTGAAGTGGCCGGATTTGGTGAACTCCAGGAACTAAACATTTCGCTACAACCCGCCTGGGCCAATGTACAACTGGAAAGCATACCGGCAGGTGCAGAGGTTCTGGTTGATGGTGAGGCCGTGGGTGTTACTCCGCTCAATGCAGAGATCCTACAGGGCCAACACAGTATTGAGCTGTCACTGCCAGGGTTTAAAACAGCCCGTACGGATGAGCTGCTTGTCGCTGGTACATCGGTGGTGCTGGACACCGTCAAGCTGGAACCCAATGACGGCACCCTTTTGCTGGAAAGTAAGCCAAAGGGTGCGACCGTCACTGTTGATGGCACCTTTAAAGGCAGCACACCGGTCACGTTGGTACTGACTTCAGGTGTTGCGCATCAACTTCACCTCAGTGCGCCCGGTTATATTTCCGCCAGAAAAACCGTCAAGCTGCGGGCAGATGAAGAGCGGCAAATGACGGTGGGTCTTTCACCTGAGTACGGTGTTGTTTTTTCAAGTTCACACCCCGCGGATGCCACGCTGACGTTGGACGGCAATGCTGCAGGTAGCGGCACACAGCGTTTACGCCTGACTACACGACCGCATGAGCTGGTTTTCAGCAAAATGGGTTATGTCTCTCAGACTGTAAAAGTTACCCCGCGTATTGGTACCAGCCAGAATGTTGATGTCACCCTGAAGACCCTGGTACAGGCAAAAGAGGATGCCAGACCGGCAGTGCTGCGTACCGCAGGTGGGCAGGAAATGCCGCTGCTTGAGCCTTCCGGCAGTTTTCGCATGGGAGCATCGCGACGTGAAGCCGGGCGTCGTGCGAACGAGAGCCAGCGACTGGTGGAGCTTACAAAGCCGTATTACCTGTCGGGTAGGGAAGTGACCAATAAAGAATACCGGCGATTTAATGCAAAGCACAACTCCGGCTCAGCGGAAGGTGTATCCCTGAACCACGATAATCTGCCGGTCGTCAATGTCAGCTGGGACGATGCCGCCCGTTATTGCAACTGGCTTAGCGATCTGGACAAGCTGCCACCCGCGTATGTTGAACAGAATGGCCATATGAAACTGCAGGAGACCCAAACGAGTGGTTACCGTCTGCCAAGCGAAACCGAGTGGGTCTATGCCGCACGGGTTGCAGGTCGCAGTGCCCCGGTCCGTTATTCATGGGGTGAAGGTTACCCACCCCAGGCCAAAGTGGGTAATTTTGCTGACGCACAGATAGCGGATACCCTGGCCATCGTGGTGTCAGGCTATAATGACGGGTTCCGGGGCCCAGCACCGGTGGGCAGTTACACCGAACAACCCGAGGGTTTTCACGACTTTGGCGGCAACGTGGCAGAATGGATCAGTGATTTCTACGCGGTGTACCCGGGCCAGGCTGAAAGACTGGTCAAAGACCCCACAGGTCCCACCAGTGGTGATCATCATGTGGTGCGGGGCTCCAGCTGGCGTGACGGCAGCATCACCGAATTACGCCTGAGTTACCGCGATTATAGTCGCGGACCGCGTGATAACCTTGGTTTCAGGATTGCACGATATGCAGATGAGTAAACAAAAACACCTGGCGTTGTTCCTGTTTGTTTTGCTGGCGGCTGTTTTTTTGCCCCCATTACTGGCGGTGGCCCAAAATGATCCTCCGGTTGAACCCCAGCCCGCACCGGTAACGGATCAGACGCAACAAGTATTATCGGAAGCTGAATCTGGCCAGTCTGCCAAGCCGAAGGATTCGAATAAAGCTGATCCCACGACCGGAACTGCAGTCAGGTCTCTAAAGGAATTCAAACCCACCGAAAAAATAGGGGCCGACAGCGCCGTGTCGTTCCCGGTTGACATATAGCACTTGAGAAGATGAAAAAAAACTTCCCCACAGAACTCGTCTACCACGTCTTTTCCCTGTTGATCGCATTTATCCTGGTCCACAGTATTTATGTCACGCTGGTTCGGCCACAGGCCAAGATATTTATGGAGCAGGAGGCGATCAACCTGCAGGCAGACCCCGAATACGTACAACAACGTTCCTTTTTTGTCGTTATCAAAGACTATGAGCAGGAAACCTGCTTTGTATTGATGTTGTGGGCACTTGCGATTCTTGCCTACAAGGGCAGGGATGTGTACAGACAACAGAAATTACTTGGCGATGATCTGCTACAACTGCCTGGCGGTTTACCCATAGGGCCGGAAGACACGCGCGAGATTGCAGAACGTGTTGCAGCATTACCTGGTCACGCGGAAGACTGGCTGTTGCCACGGGCATTATTGACCGCCATTGAACGCTTTGGTGCAACCCGCAATGTACAGGATGTATCGACGGCGGCGCGCGACGTATGCGAGTCGGAAGGTGGACGGATGGAGTCCGAGCTTTCGATTATCCGTTATATCGCCTGGGCTATCCCATCGGTCGGATTCATAGGCACCGTGCGTGGTATCGGTAATGCGCTGGGTCAGGCGCACCGTGCTGTTGAAGGTGATATCACCGGGGTGACCTCAAGTCTTGGTGTTGCTTTCAATTCAACCTTTATTGCACTGGTTATCAGTATCGTTCTGATGTTCTTTGTGCACCAGGTGCAGTTGATGCAGGAACGACTTGTACTGGATAGCGAACGTTACGTCGACAGCTGGTTGATTCGTCGTTTGAAAAGCTAGGCTAAAGCGCTATGGCCCGCCGTAAAGTCTCCCCGTTCTCACTGTCTTTCCTGGACATCATGTTTTGCGGTTTTGGTGCGGTGGTTTTGCTGGTGCTGGTGCTTAATCACGATACGGTCAAGTCACGCGAGCAGATATTTACCGATCTTCGTGCCGAGGCGGTTCGTCTCGAAATCAAAGTACTGCTCGGTGAGGAAGACATGGTTGAGGCACGCAATTCTCTGCAGGCAACCGAACGTGAACTGGTTTTGATGCAAGGCGAGTCTGAGCGTGTGATTAACACGACCAGGGAAATGGAACTTGAGGTTGCGAGGATGGAAAAAGAAACCCTCGCCAATCGCGAACATGTCAACCAACTGACCACCGATCTTCAATCAATGGAAAAAGTGCAGAAAAGACTGGGAGCAGCCGAGGCTGCCGACCGCAATGCTGGTGAAAAGGTGCGCGAGTTCAAGGGTGAGGGTGATCGCCAGTACCTGACCGGTTTAAAGATGGGTGGCAAACGCATTCTGATACTCGTGGATGCCTCTGCCAGTATGCTCGACGAGACCATTATTAACATCATCCGGCGCCGGAACATGGATGCTGCCACCCGGATCAAAGCGCCAAAGTGGCAACGAACACTTTCAACAACGGATTGGCTGATCAGCAACCTGCCGCCAACGGCTCAATTCCAGTTGTACAGCTTTAATACAACTGCCCAGGCAACAGTTCCTGGTTCGGATGGAAAATGGTTGAAAACCTCAACCAGGGCGGACGTTGATGGCGCACTCAGTGCTTTGCACCAGATTGCACCATCAGGTGGAACCAGTCTTTACCATGCGTTTTCAGTCGCGAAATCAATGGTTCCACGACCGGACAATATTTTGCTCATCACCGATGGTCTGCCCACACAGGGACGCAGTAAACCAATTTCTACCACCGTATCAGCGGACAAGCGGCTGGATCATTTCGAAAAGGCTGCCAAAGTGCTCGGCGGGAAAATCCCCATTAATACCATTTTATTGCCGATGGAAGGTGATTCCTGGGCTGCTGCCGCGTTCTGGCAGTTGGCCATCAATAGCCAGGGTTCTTTCATGACACCATCCCGGGACTGGCCATGAGTAAACGCAGTCGTCGCGAAGTGGATATTTTCAACATGTCTTTTCTTGATGTTGTGTC
>CBDTVF010000303.1:0-4399 GCA_965363775.1 uncultured Gammaproteobacteria bacterium | reverse complement strand
GTCAGCGTGATTTCCGTGCACCTGGATTTTTCCCGCAAAAAAGTCCGTGAGGCCCAGACGGAAGAAATACGCGCCGTACTTCCAGACCTTAAAGAACCGGTCATCATCCTGGGTGATTTCAATGCCGACTGGAACAGCAAGGACTCGGCCATCAAAGCCATCGTTGCAGATGGCAATTTCAAGGTCTACCAGCCTGAGGCCACGAATTTGGGTACATATAAATCAGGAAAGCACCGCCTCGACTGGATATTGATATCCAATGACCTTGAATTTGTAAGTTACGAAGTACCCCGGATTGTGCTTTCCGATCATCAACCGATACAGGCAACTCTAAAGCTTACAGATATGAAAGCGGAAGAAAAAGATAGTATGACCACTAAATGAATATTGAAGAACGACCATGATTAAACCAACCAGAATCCCCACACCCTTAAGGCCAGTCAAACCACGCTGGCGGCAATAAAGACCTGCGGAAATGAAGCCGGATTCATACGCGGGGAAAGCGGTCAAATCAGCACTCGAAAAGCCCGTGTGCAGATCATGCTTTTTAATGTGCTTTCCAAGATATCGACCAGCCCAAACCGAGAACGACAAGACAATTGGAGAGGTCAGCGCCGGCTATTACACCCTGTGGATGAAGCCTCGCAGATGCGTACGTGACTGGATGAGCATCCCCAGGCACGAATTGAAATAATAACCAACTCGGTGCTGACTGCTGATAATTTCCCATCACAATCCATCACTGAAAGTCACGGGGCTGCATTGGTGGTTTTAGCAAAGGACTCTGACCCCATTCCTGGTTCGTGGGTAACAAGTTACCCACCCTACCCTGTGCTCCAGGCCCGTGGTTTTTTCATTCCGGCAATCTTACAGGCCTGTTTCACATAACCATAAGGGAATGAATCAAAAAGAACTTTCTTGGCTTCCTTTTTACTACACTCGTTCACAACGGCTAAGTGACGGGTAACATGACGTACATCCGGAGCATACTGGTGCTCAGCAAAGAAGCTCCGCATAAAATCAATCACTGACCAATAAAAATCGTTTAGCGTGATTCCTTCTTCTTTGGCGACCATTTCAGAAAAATCTTTGCTCCAATCATCGGTATCAACCAGATAACCTTCACTATCCCGTGAAACCTGTTCGTTCAAAATACTATGCTCCTGTGTATAGATGCGCTAGTCGCATCTTACCTCCGCGTCATTGCGCCGGTACCACCACCATGTTGTTAATACACAGGTCAGGTAAAACACGCTGAATGCACTCAAGGCCAGATGGGCTGAACCAGTGGCCTGAATGGATGTTGCGACAAGCGCCGGTATGAAAAACAATCCCAAGGCGGCGATGGCACTGGTGAAACCCAGGGCAACTGATGATTCGACTCTGCTCGCGGCAATCGCTGCTTGCTGTGCGGCCTGGTCTTTACCTTGAGCGGCTTGTTCATGCAGCTTCCGGAAAACAGCCGGTACGATGTGAAACACCGAGCCATTACCGATACCCGAGGCGATGAACAGCAGCATGAAGGCCATAAAGAACCCGGTAACATCACTGTTACCTGTGCCGGAAGGCAAATTCATCAATGCCCAGATTCCGGCCAGGAACATAACCGCAAAATTCCAGAAAGTGACTTTGGCTCCACCAATTCGATCGGACAACCAACCACCGAGTGGGCGAATCAGTGCACCTACCAATGGTCCTGCAAAGGCCCATTTAAGTGCCCCGGATTCCGGGAACAATACGGCCAGCAGGATCGGGAATGCTGCTGAGAAACCGATAAAGGAACCGAAGGTACCGGTGTAGAGCCAGCTCAGAACCCATGCATGCTTACGTCCAAAGATTGCGCTCTTTTCACCATAAGATTCCTGCTCGCCACGTATATTGTTTTGACCAAACACGACGCCAATAGTCGCCAACAGAATGAAGGGTATCCATATCAAACCGGCATTTTGTAACCAGACCTGGCTCGTGACACCACCCACTTCGTGGACCTGTGGCAAGCCGCCTTTAAAGGCCAACGCACCACTGAAGATAACTAGCGGTACAACGGCCTGCATGACACCAACACCAAGGTTACCGACACCGGCATTCCAGCCAAGCGCCGTACCCAGCTTGTTCCTTGGGAAGAAAAAGCTGATGTTGGCCATGCTGGAAGCAAAGTTGCCACCACCAAGACCACACAATAGAGCAATGATGACAAATACTACGTAACTGGTATTGGCGTTCTGTACAGCCACCGCCATCCACAGGGTCGGTATCAATAGGGTCAAGGTACTGAATATAGTGAAGTTCCGCCCTCCAAAGATAGGCACCACAAATGAGTAAAGTAGCCTGAACGCTGCACCGGAAAGTCCCGGGATAGCCGCCAGCCAGAAAATCTCTCCGGTCGTAAATTGGAAACCGATCCGCGGAAGCTCTATCACCACCACGCTCCAGACAATCCAGACCGCGAAGGATAAAAACAACGGTGGCATAGAGAAGATCAGGTTGCGCACGGCAATGGCCTTTCCTCCACTTTTCCAGAACTCTTCATCATCGGGACGCCAGTTCTCCAGCCAACGACCGGTAGTCGTCAGCGGTCGGGCCAGTTCTTCTTCGATCATCTTCTCGCGCAAACCAGGCCTTCTTGCCAGGACTTCTGCACGCTCGCCCCTCGCTGCCATCCACGTCCAGATCATCACGCCGGCGAGTACACCGAACATCAACATGAATGTAGTGCTGCGAACACCGGTTGCATCCACTGCGATACCAAACATGATGGGAAGAGTGAAACCACCCAAGCCACCGATAACCCCGACCAGGCCACCCACGGGACCCATATTGCCGGTGTAATGGTCGGCGAGACTCCGGTAGACGCTGGCTTTACCAATACCCTGGGCAATACCGACGACAAACGCCAGTGCCGTAAACAACACGATACCTGTAGCAATACCAAAGGTAATGTCACCGTCGATTCTATGGATGGTGACGGATGTCGGCGGGTAAGACATAAAGAACAGACAGATGATACACACCCAGAAAACCCACCAGGTGACGGTATCACCACCGTATTTGTCGGAGATCCAGCCACCCAGGGCGCGGATCACACCGGAAGGCAGTACAAAAATCAATGAGATCAATGCCGCCTGCTGCAAGGTCAGACCATATTCCGACATATAGTATTTGGGTAACCACAGGGACAGGGCGACAAAGCCGCCAAAAACGAAATAGTATGCAAGACCATAACGCCATACCCTGGTTTCGGTCAGTGCTTTAAATTGGTCGCCCAGAGAAGGAAAGTTTTGGTTTTTCTTACGTTCCTCAAACTGGGGGTCCGGATAAGTAAAAAACAAAAAGATAAAGGCCATCACCAGCATGGCGATAGAGTAAATCACCGGCACCGAGCGCCAACCCATGGCCACGACGATCAATGGTGCAATAAAAATGTTCAGGGCCGCACCGGCGTTGCCAGCTCCGAATATACCCATCGCAAAACCCTGCTGTTTTTTACCAAACCAGGCTGAGGTGTAGGCGATACCGATGGCAAATGAGCCACCTGCCAGACCAATGCACAGACCGATAGCCAGGTATTGCCAGAATTGATCAGCAAAATGCAATCCGTAGGTCGCAACGGCCACCAGCAGCATTTGAATAAAATAAACGATACGACCGCCAAACCGGTCAGTGAGGATACCCAGTGGTAAACGCACTAACGACCCGGTCAGGATCGGTGTAGCAATCAGCAAACCAAACTCGGTTTCACTTAAGCCCAACTCGCCTTTGATCTTGATCCCTATGACCGAGAACATGGTCCACACCGCGAAGTTAATCGTAAAAGCCAGGGTGTTCATGCTGAGAACAGAAATCTGTTTCTTTTTATCGTATGTGTAGTCGGGTGAGGTCGTAGCCATGACTTTTTACCTGTTTATTAAATGCAAGACGTACTGTCATTGGAATTTTGAATCACCGATACATTATGCCCGATGCTTCAAATTTCAAACTGCTCCAAATCAATTTTTGTAAGTTTCTTAATTTATTGAAAAAAAATGTTCAAGGTATTGACCTGTGTCAGGTGCTTTGCATTTAGACGTGTGTATTCTGATATACGGATATGTGGGTAATACCATAAATACAGGTGTTTGCGGGCTGAAAACAGTTAAAAAAACAATCATTTCTTTATGACTATACCCATCCGTTTTTCTGATGAGTTGGAAATAAATCAATATCGAGGAGTTAGATAATGGCTAAGGATCTAAGTAACTGGAATCCGGACGATCAATCCCAGTGGGACACTACCGGTAAAGCAGTCGCAAACCGTAACTTGTGGATTTCTATACCAAGTTTGCTCTGCGGTTTTGCAGTATGGCTGATGTGGGGAATCATCACGGTACAGATGCTGAATCTGGGCTATGGTGGATTTGAA
>CBDTVF010000302.1:0-4405 GCA_965363775.1 uncultured Gammaproteobacteria bacterium | reverse complement strand
CAAAAATGGATGGCTTCCAGGTAAGCCACGCTCTCAAGGAAGACGAACGTACCAGTCACATCCCCATTGTCATGCTGACGGCCCTTGGGGACCGAGAAAGCCGCAAGGAGGGCTGGCAGGAAAAGGTTGATGCTTACTTCAGCAAACCATTCGATGACGAGGAACTCAAGCTGCGCATTGCCAACCTGCTGGAAATCCGGGATATCCTGAAAAACCGTTTCAGTAACCAGTTTTTCGAAGAGGAAAGGCCCGGCCAGATCCTTAATGAAAAAGAAAACGGCTTTATGGAAAAACTGGAACGGATGCTGGACAGGCACCATGCTGAAGCAGAATTTGGGCTATCGCAGTTGGCTGCGCAAATGTACATGAGCACACGCCAGTTGCAACGCAAACTCAAGGCCATTACCGGCCATAATCCGACTGAATATCTGCGTTCTTACCGTTTAAGGAAAGCCCGCAAACTTTTACAGGTTGGCACCCAGGTAGGGCTTACCTCCGATACCGTCGGTTTTTCATCCCCGGCCTACTTCTCGAGTTGCTTCAAGGCACAATTTGGCCAGACACCTTCTGAGTACCAGCAACAGTTCAATTGAGTGGTTTCCTTCCGGGATAAGCAAGTTTATATGTAGATTTTGTCGCGAAATCGAAAACTTTGGTCGTGATTTTAATAACGCTTTAGCACTTTCCAACTCTACTATTTCTTGGGTAGCTCAACTGAAGAATCCGCATCAGCACCTTTTGCATGAAAGCGGAAGCAGTGATGGCAGCGATTGTGTATTTGTTGAAATGAATTGCAAAACAGAATTCACGCCGCAGCAATTGTTTTGATAAATATCCCGAGGGAAGAATTCGGTAACCTTGGTCAAAATTATCTATTTTGAGAGACTTATCATGAACAAAATTAACACTCTACAATCCTTGATTCTGAGTATCGGGCTGTTTTTGGGGTTCTCGCAATACGCCGATGCTACCACTATACACAGTGGTACTTCCTGGCTGAGTACAGGTTCGATCGCGGGAGAAACCGGACCCTGCGTGGGCGATATAGGTGATATCGGTCCAGCGTGGACTCAACCCGGATTTGATGATGGTGACTGGGTTGATGCGTATTCACCCATACCCGGAACATACCACCCGGCAGGGGTAAGTAATTTCGAGCTGATGTGGGCGCAAGGTGGTCCGCTTCAGGGATTCTTCCGATTTTCATTTTCCCTGGGTTCCGAACCTTCATTTGCCAATGCCCGATTATGGGCGGATGACAATCTTGAGTTTTACGTAAATGGTGTGCTCGTTGACCATGATAGAAGTGGGGGTTCGGGAGATCACCCTACAGGTAGCGAATTTGCATTTCGTGAGCTTGATATTGCCGATTCTCTAGTTGCTGGCAACAACGTGCTTGCCATACGCGGATGGGACGGAACTTACTGCAATGTGACTCCAACTGGTGGTAAAGCGGTTTTTTTCGAAGTTGAGTACGAAGTAGAAGTAGCACCAGAATTTGACGTTCTTTGGTTGAAGCAGGATGTGCCTTGCAGTTGGGGCCTGGCAGTCGGAACTGGCGATACCATTTACTGCGTCGATGCCTTTGGTGCAGGTCCCTCGGGGCCTGGGCCTGGTGTTGTGAAATTCGACTCGGATGGGAATCAGCTAACGAGTTGGGGATCCCCGGGGGTTGGTGCTGGTGAGTTCGAGGGGCCACGAGGTGTGGCTGTGGATTCACAGGGCCAAGTGTATGTTAGCGACGCGGGGAATCACAGGATACAGCTGTTCAATTCAGATGGCGTCTTCAAGAAAGCGTGGGGGAATGATGTGTTATCCGGCACCGGCATCGAGGGCGATTTCCAACTGTGTGTTGCCGGGCAGATTTGTTACTCTGGAGTAGCAAGCCCGTCAGGTTTCAACTGGCCACATGATATTGCTGTTGACCCCCGGGACGACACACTCGTTATAGCAGATACAAGTGCAGCCCGTGTGGTGCGGTTGAATCCGGTAAGCAATGAATTGACAGTGCTGCATGATAGCTGTGCGTCTGGTGGTTGTATGCAAGCGTTAAGCATTGCGGCTGATAGCACCGGAGCTCTGTTCCTGACGCTCGACCAAAAATACATTGCAAGGTACGATTTCGACCCCGTAGACGGCTATTCCCAGACCTGGTTACGTGATCTAGGAGAAGGTGGCCTCCCGACAGCACATTATGTGTCTTTAGATTCCCTTGGCAACGTGTATGTCTCTGATGAGCTGAACAATCGGGTCCACAAGTTTGATTCCGGCGGAAACCCCATGATGGTCTGGGGCTGGGGTGTGGATACAGGTGCAGCTGAGTTTGAAGTATGCACTCGTACATCTGGTTGCTTGAATGGTCTGGAATGGGATTATTCGTACCCGCCAAATGAAGGTCAATTCAGAGGGCCTAATGGTATAGCGATTGATTCGCAGAACAATGTTCTAGTTGTTGATGATGGTGCCAGGTTGCAAAAGTTTGGTCGTGGTGACGATATCCTGGTCCTGGATCATGTGGATGCTGTGTTCGCGAATGACAATCAAGCCAACCGCGTATGCGATGGAGACGGTACGGGCTCCTTTACCTGTGCCGATGTAAGTACTGACACCAATACGAGTTCCCGTGTTGCGCTGGGAGACCTGAATAGTGATGGTAACCTGGATGCAGTATTTGCAAATAGCGGTCAAACCAACCGGGCATGCCTGGGCGACGGTGTAGGTGGCTTCAGCTGTGTCAACGTGAGTTCCGACACCAATGAAAGCAGGGCCGTAGAGCTGGGTAAAGTGAACGATGACAGTTATTTGGATGCCATCTTTGCAAATTACGACCAGCAACATGACAGAGTGTGTTTGGCAGACGGTACAGGTGCATTTACCTGTACCAATGTGAGTGCCGACACCAATTGGAGTCTCAATCTGGCACTGGGAGATGTGAATAACGATGGGAACCTGGACGCCGTTTTCGCAAATGATAACGAACCTGACCGGGTGTGCCAGGGAGACGGCACAGGAAGTTTCAGTTGTTCAAATGTAAGTGCTGACAACGACCCGAGTATGGGAGTGGCACTGGGTGATTTGAATGATGATGGCAACCTGGATGCCGTATTCGCAATTGTCGATCGCAACCGCATATGCATGGGCGATGGCGCAGGTGGCTTCAGTTGTACTGATGTGAGCACCGATAGCTTCTCAAGTACCGGCGTGGCGCTGGGAGATGTAAATGGTGACGATAATCTGGATGCTGCCTTCTCAAATGACTGGCAGTCAAACCGGCTGTGTACTGGTAATGGCGCTGGTGGTTTTACATGTACTGATGTAAGCCCGGATACGAACAGTAGCTGGGGTGTGGCATTGGGAGATGTTAATGGTGACGGTTATTTGGACCTTGTCTATGCCAATAGCAACGATCAGGTCAACCGTTTATGTGAAGGAGATGGGTCAGGTGGTTTTAGTTGTGCCGACGTGAGTGTCGATACCAATTGGAGCCTCAGTGTTGCTCTGTCCCCCAGGGGGGATTCAGACGGTGATGGCGTCCCGGATAGCAGGGACAATTGTTCTTTGGAGCCGAATTCAAGTCAGTCCGACTTAGACAGTGACGGGTTGGGAGATGCCTGTGACGTCTGTCCTGACGACCCAACCAACCGGTGTAATAACGTTGAACCGGTCGCTTTGGACCAGGTTTTAAGTACCAATGAAGATGTGTCATTAGCACTCACATTGACGGCTGATGACGCCGACAACGATCCACTCGGTTACGTGGTAACCTCGGGTCCGGCGAATGGAACCCTGAGCGGTTCCGCACCAACCTTAAGTTACACTCCTAACTCTGATTTCTATGGCGCCGATTCCTTTAGTTTCATCGCAAATGATGGTCTTGTCGACTCCAATGTGGCAACGGTTTCGATAACAATTGAACCGGTGAATGACGCACCCGTGGCCTATAGTCAGTCAATAGAGACCAATGAGAACGTTGCAGTTGAAATCACGCTCACCGGAACGGACATTGACGACAACGATTTGCTGCTAACCTATTCCGTGGCTTCACAGCCTTCACACGGAACTCTCGAGATACAGTCGTGTGATTTTGGCGGTCCTTATACCAACGATGTCAACACCCTTCTGCTGGCCCACTTTGACGGCAGTTACGATGGCGTACAAGGCGAGACAGGCACCGCTTTGGGCACTGATTTCGTCACCGGACTGCATGGTCATGGCGTATACCTGGATGGCACTGACAGTCTCACATTACCAGCGGCAGGTAACTTGCTGGCAGAAAGTGGAGCGCTCGAGTTCTGGCTCAAGCCAGCCTGGAGTGCGGGCGATGGTAAACATCGAACGTTCTTTTCTGTCGGCAACGACATGTGGATCCTTAAAGATCACATAGATAATTTCCGCTTTTTCATCA
>CBDTVF010000301.1:0-4420 GCA_965363775.1 uncultured Gammaproteobacteria bacterium | reverse complement strand
TACTGATTTTGATGGCAACGATGCTGTGGAAGAGTCGGGTTCAATACTGGCCGCACCTTACAAGCTGATGACCCCGTTACGAAAGATCATTGAGCCACGTTGGGCCAAGGCCAAAAAATAAGCCCGTAGGGTGGGTAACTTGTTACCCACGAATACCATGTGTGGAATAAGAAACCCGTGGGTAACAAGTTACCCACCCTACAAAAAATATGAAAGCAGAAAATCTGCTGATTAAGGTCTCGCGTCGAGCGTCGCGCCTTCTTTCTCTACTTCCATCAGGTCATATTTACTAACACCCATCAACAACAATGTCGTACTTGCAACATAGATGGATGAGTAGGTACCGACCACGACACCCACGATTAGCGTAAACGCAAAGCCGTGAATAATCTCACCACCAAAAATGAATAATGCCAGCAGTACCAGCAAGGTGGTGGTTGATGTCATCAAGGTGCGTGACAGGGTTTCATTGATGGAGGTGTTGACCACTTCAATCGGTTGACGTTTGCGGTAGCGCGGAAAGTTCTCGCGGATACGGTCAAACAAAACGATGGTATCATTCAATGAGTAACCCACCACCGCCAGGATGGCTGCAACAACAGTCAGGTCAAATTCAATCTGAGCCAGGGATATGATGCCCATGCTGATAATAATGTCATGAAACAAAGCCGCAACAGCACCGACCGAAAAACGCCACTGAAAACGGAACATGACATAGAGAAAAACACCGACCATGGCGTAGATAACTGCCAATATGCCCTGCTCGGCCAGTTCATCACCCACTTGCGGGCCAACAAACTCAACCCGACGCATTTCGATTTCGCCTTCAACTCCCTCGCTCAACGCGGCCAGTACGCGGGTGGATAATTCTGCGCTGCTCTCCTCTACATCATTAGGAGGGATACGCACGACGATATCTGTCGCTGCGCCAAACGTCTGAACCAATGAATCATAACCTGCATTGGTCAGTTGCTCCCGAATCTCGTTGGTATCCGGAGCAGAAGGATAGCCAACTTCAATCAGGGTGCCACCGGTGAAATCCAGGCCGAAATTCAAGCCAAACGTCGACAGTGAAGTAATGGAGATGACGATCATAACGGCTGAAAAGATCAACGCAATTTTGCGCCGACTCATGAAATCAATATTG
The DNA here is from genome assembly GCA_965363775.1 of uncultured Gammaproteobacteria bacterium. Taxonomy (GTDB): domain Bacteria; phylum Pseudomonadota; class Gammaproteobacteria; order Xanthomonadales; family SZUA-36; genus SZUA-36. Next base: position 3,273 of record CBDTVF010000301.1, on the reverse strand, counting down.
GTTTTACTGTTTAGAAATTTCATGCTATTACCTTAAATTGCCAGCTTACGGACGCGTTTCTTGCCACCGTAAATCAGATTTATGACAGCCCGAGTACCCATGATTGCAGTAAACATGGAAGTCAGGATACCCAGCGATAGAGTAACCGCAAAACCCTTGACCGGGCCGGTTCCAAACAGGAACAGCACGAAGGCTGCAATCAATGTTGTAATGTTGGCATCCGCAATGGTTGAAAATGCTTTTTCATAGCCTGCCCTGATACTGGCCTGCGGCGTATTGCCATTTCGTATCTCTTCACGGATACGCTCGAATATCAACACGTTCGCATCGACCGCCATACCAATGGTCAAAACAATACCGGCGATACCCGGCATGGTTAAGGTCGCACCCAGCATGGATAGCAGTGAGATCAGCAGAACCAGGTTGGCAAACAAGGCCAGGTTAGCTACCAATCCAAAGACCCTGTAATAAAAGGCCATGAAAATCAGCACGAGTACGAAGCCAATAGCAACGGCTTTAAAACCCTGTGCGACGTTGTCAGCACCGAGGCTTGGACCCACTGTTCTTTCTTCAACGATTTCCATTGGCGCCGCTAATGCGCCAGCCCTGAGCAACAGGGACAGCTGTGAAGCTTCCTGAATTGAGCCCAGTCCGGTGGTCTGGAAACGCTTGCCGAAGGGCTCGCGTACAACGGCAACACTGATGACGTCTTCAATCTTGCGACCGTTGGGTTTCTGTTCAATATAAACAACCGCCATGCGATTACCCACGTTGTCACGTGTGAAGTCCAGCATGCGTTTGGAGCCGACACCATCCAGCGTTACGCTAACCGAAGGCTGTCCGCTTTGCTGATCAAATGACGCCGAAGCACCAATCAACTGGTCACCGGAAACAATCAAACGTTTCTTGAGCAAAACCGGGTTGCCTTTATGGGTATATAAACGGGATTCAGGTGGAACACGTCCTGTTTGTGAGGCAGTGAATGCATCATTACTTTCATCAACTGCACGATACTCCAGTGTCGCTGTCGCCCCGATGATTTTCTTGGCTGCGACGGTATCCTGCACACCCGGCAACTGCACGACCACGCGGTCTGCACCCTGTTGCTGGATAACCGGTTCAGCTACACCCAGTTCATTTACACGATTGCGTAAGGTTGTAATATTCTGCTTCAGCGCAGTTTGCTGCAAAGCAAGTAATTGTTGTTCCTGTACCGTAGCGGAGATACCAAAAGTCTCACCAGCCGGCAATTCGGTAATATTCAGACCTTGCAGACTTTGATCTGTACGCAGGAGATTCAGGGTCTTGTCCCGGTCTTCAGCGGTGCGTAGCATCGCCAGCAGCCCGTTACCTTCATGGCGAACCGAAACATAGCGTATGCCTTCGTCACGCAACACCGCACGGATATCATCTACGAAACGATCCAGTTGCTGACCGCGGGCAGTATCCATATCGACTTGCATCAGGAAATGTACACCACCCTGCAGGTCAAGACCCAGTGTCATGGGCTTACCGCCGATGGCCCGCAAGCCATTAGGGGTCGCATGTGCGAGATTAAGTGCGACCACGAACTCGTCACCTATAGAATCACGTACTACATCGGCCGCTTTGATCTGATCTTCGGCATTATTAAAACGATACAGCAAGCGGTTGCCCTCTTGCTCACTACTGATAAAGTCGATTTGATTGACCAACAAGGCATCATCGATAGTGGTGGTCAGTTCAACGGGCAATGCAAAGCCACGTGATGATGTGATCTGCAAAGCAGGGTCTTTACCGTAAAGGTTGGGCAATGCATAGATAATGCCGGTCACGACGATGGCAACTATCAGCAGGTACTTCCAGACAGAATACTGGTTCATGGATCAGTCTCTAAAAAGTGAATTTGATAACGAAAAATCAAGCAGACTTGATCGTGCCCTTGGGCATGACGTTCGCAACAGCCGAACGCTGTAACTTGATTTGAAGATTGTCAGCCAATTCCAGTGTCACAAATGAATCGGACACATCGGTGATTTTCCCCAGCAAGCCGCCATTGGTAATCACTTCATCACCCTTGCCCAACTGTGAAACCAGCTGTTTGTGTTCTTTTGCACGCTTCATCTGCGGGCGAATCAGCATGAAATAAAACACTGCAAAAATAACGATCAGTGGAAGAAAGCTCATCAGGCTACTCGTTGCAGCAGCGTCCTGGGCATAAGCATTTGAAATAAAGAAGTCCATGTGTGTTCTCTCGTTTATCCCTTGGGGTTTACCCCAATAGTTTTTATCAGATTAGGGTCGTTACCAATCTAAGTGGGGCCCCTGTTTTCATTTTCAAACAGGCTAGCCTGTATTAAGCCGGCCATTATAATCCAAGCGGAAACATAAAACCGCGATTTTTATCGATATTTCACATGGAGTGGATAAATTATTTACACTGTATTTTGATAATTATGAAGCATGGGGTGTATACCGAATTTTGTTAATGGCGTAGGGTGGGTAACTTGTTACCCACGTTGTTACCCACGAGAAACAGTGAGCCAACCATCACGTGGGTAACAAGTTACCCACCCTACACGCCGATAATGTTCAAAATACCGTGCAAAACAATCACGTGCCGATAATGTTCAAAATACCGTAGATATCATTTACGCATCGTCGTTGGAATCAATACCGCTGGAATATAACTCCAGGAACTGGCTGGTGTACTCTTCCAGCACTCCCTTTTCGATGGCTTTTCTCAGTCCAGCCATCAGTTGTTGATAGAAATACAGGTTATGTACCGTGGCCAGATGGGGGCCTAACATCTCCTTGCAACGATCAAGGTGTTTCAGATAAGACCGTGAATAATTCTGGCAGGTATAACAACCGCAATCCTCGTCGATGGGCCGTGTGTCCATCGCGAAACGGGAATTTCGAATTTTAAGCACACCACGCGCGGTAAAATAATAGCCATTGCGGGCATTGCGGGTGGGCATGACGCAATCAAACATATCCACACCGTGTTTTACTGCGGCTATGATGTCCTGTGGTCGCCCTACTCCCATCAGGTAGCGGGGTTTGTCTGCGGGTAAGTGTGGCAGTGTGTAACCCAGGACCAGTTCACGCTCATGCTCTGGTTCGCCGACCGACAATCCTCCGATGGCATAACCGTCAAAGCCGATGTCCGTTAAAGCCTGCACTGATTGCTGACGCAAACCCTCATACATGCCTCCCTGAACAATACCGAACAAGGCTGAACTGCTTTCCCCATGCGCCTGGCGGCAACGCGCGGCCCAACGCATGGACATC
>CBDTVF010000300.1:0-4424 GCA_965363775.1 uncultured Gammaproteobacteria bacterium | reverse complement strand
AGTCGCATTCCTGGGCGGCACCACCGGTGTCCTGTACAAACAGTTCGCCATCACCATCGCCATTTCAGTGGGTATCTCCAGCTTTGTAGCGCTGACGCTGACACCGGCCCTGGCGGCGATATTGCTCAAACCCGCATCTACCCCGGGACGTTTCTTCACAGCATTTAATAACTGGATGGAAAAAGTTACTGACCAGTACGTGGGTGGTGTAAAGATAATGATCAAACGAGCCGGTCTGGCGTTGATCGCGCTTGCCGCCATGTTGATCAGTATTTATCTTCTATTCGCCACCATACCGGGTAGCTTTGTACCGGCAGAAGACCAGGGTTTTCTGTTTGCTGCAGTGGGTTTACCCGATGGCGCGAGTATTGACCGGGCAGAAGAACTGACCAACCGGGTGGCTGAAATTTTTGCCGAACACCCAGCGGTTGAAGATGCCTCGGCATTATCCGGTTTCAGCATCATTGACGGTCAATTCAAAACCAACACAGGTACTGTTTTTGTTTCGCTCAAGGACTTTTCTGAACGTGACGACCCATCATTGACGGTGCATGCCCTCATTGCCTATGTCACACCAAAGCTTCGGGCACTTAAAGAGGGTTATGCTTTCCCGATCAACCCACCACCCATCCCGGGGCTCGGTACCCAGGGTGGCTTTGAGTTCTGGTTACAGAACCGTGGACAGGGCGGTGTTGCCCATCTTGAAGCCACCACCCGCGATTTGATTGCCAAGGCCACTGAGACCGGTGAAGTGGTGCGTTTAAATTCAACCATCAACTCGGCTTCACGTCAGTTGCGCGCCAATGTTGACCGTGCCAAAACCGAAACACTGGGTCTGGCCGTTGAAGATGTCTACGCCACGTTGCAGACCCTGTTTGGTTCGCTGTACGTCAGCCAATACAACAAATTTGGCCGTGTATGGCAGGTGATTTTGCAGGCTGAACCCCGGTATCGGGAAAAGCCTGAAGATATTCAGAACATTTTTGTACGACAGAAACAGGGCGAGATGGTGCCTTTATCATCCGTTGTCACGACCGAGTTCGTATCCGGGCCTGATCTGGTTTCGCGTTTTAATGGCTTCATGGCGTCAAAAATCAATGGTGATGCGGCACCCGGTTATAGCTCGGGACAATCCATCGCGACGATGGAAACTGTTTCTGCCAATGTTCTTCCCGATGGTTACACCTATGCCTGGTCCGGTCAGGCCTTTGAGGAGAAACAAGCAAGCGGGGCTTCCACCGTCGTTTTTGTTTTTGCGTTGGTCATGGTCTTCCTTATCCTGGCCGCTCAGTATGAACAGTGGTCGCTGCCCATCGCGGTGGTGACAGCGGTGCCCTTTGGAATATTTGGTGCACTTGTGTCGGTCTGGGCCCGGGGGATGGAAAACGATGTTTATTTCCAGATCGGCCTGGTCACCCTGATTGGTCTTTCTACCAAAAATGCCATCCTGATCGTGGAGTTTGCCGAGCTTAAATACAATGAAGGTATGGCAGCCAAAGATGCTGCTTTGGAAGCGGCCCGCTTGCGTTTGCGCCCGATATTGATGACATCCCTGTCATTTATACTCGGTGCGATGCCCCTGGTACTGGCCACCGGTGCGGGTGCTGCCGCACGTCACTCAATCGGCACCGGTATTATTGGTGGTATGGTCGGTGCAACCACATTGGCGCTGTTCTTTGTTCCCCTGTTCTATTACCTGATTATCACTGCCAAGGAGAAGATGGCTGGTAGGAAGTCACTTCCCAAGCCTGCACCGGCGGATGGGGAGGCTTGATATGAAACGCCTGTCATTGACTTTAGCAGTCCTTCTTCTAAGTGCCTGTACTATGGGCCCAGACTATGAAAAACCGCTTGTAGAAACACCGGAAACATGGCGCTTCACCGATGCTGAAGCCTCAGCTGTAGTCAATACGCTGTGGTGGACACAGTTTGAAGACCCCGTTCTTGATGAATTGATTGATCAAGCACTCAGAGCAAACCTGGATGTTCGTAATGCCGCGGCCCGTGTGGAGCAATTTGCTGCCCGCCTGAACATCAGCCGATCGGATTTCTTCCCGCAGGTTGGCTATGGAGTCAATGGCGACCGCCAGGGTATTAGTAACAACAACGCAGCAGCCCTGGGTATCGATTCGGTTACCACCAGCTACCAGGCAACTATCAATGTCGGCTGGGAACTGGATGTGTGGGGCCGTATTCGCCGGGCAACTGAGTCATCGAGAGCACAATTACTGGCCGCTGAAGAATCACGTCGAACCGTCATACTAAGTCTTGTTTCAACCGTGGCCACCAGCTATGTGGGTCTGCGCCGACTCGACCGGCAACTGGAAATTGCGGTCAAAACCAGGGACACCCGCGCTGAATCGCTGAAGTTGTTTGAGCTGCAATTTAAAGGTGGTGTGATCGGCCAGCTGCAGTTGTCCCAAATCGAGTCAGAGTATCAACTGGCGGTCAGTGCGATACCCACCATTGAGCGCGATATCGCTGTTCTGGAGAACCTGATAGCCGTATTGTTAGGGCGTAACCCGGGTTCTGTTTCACGTGGTAAGACCATTGATGAGCTGACCCTGGCCCAGATACCCTCCGGGATCCCCTCTGACCTGTTGTTACGCAGACCTGATATTCGTCAGGCTGAACAGGACCTGATATCAAATAATGCATTGATCGGTGTGGCACGAACAGCTTATTTCCCACGGATTTCATTAACTGGCCTGGCCGGATTTGTCAGCGGCGACCTCGGAGCCTGGTTTGATTCCGATTCCGCTACCTGGGCCCTCGGTGGTGATTTGGCTGGCAGTATTTTCACAGGTGGTCGTATTTCAGGAAGTGTGAAACAGGCCGAAGCACTGCAACAACAGTCCTTGTTTTCCTATCAGCAATCCATCCTGACTGCGTTGCAGGAAGTGGAAGACGCGATCATCAACACCCAGAAAGCCCGTGAAAAATTGATTTCAGATGGTCGTCGGGTCGAGGCATTGCAGGAATACCAGCGTATGGCGCAACTGCGGTATGACAATGGCTACACCTCTTATATCGAGGTCCTGGATTCACAGCGCAGTCTGTTTAGCGCCGAACTAACTTATGTAAACACGCAAAATGATGTCTATGTCGGTTTGATCAGTACCTACAAGGCATTGGGCGGTGGCTGGGTTGTATTGGCGGAGCAACGGGCCAATGAAATTGACTTCCCGGAGGATGAGGATGGATATATTCCTGATCCTGCATCGGCAGCATCCTACGATGGAGCAAATTCGCCTGACCGGTAAGATTTGTAATGTGCCAGTAAATGCTAGTAAACGCTGGTAAATAGCTGGTGTTTGTACGCAATTTTGACACAATGACAAATATACAATCCAGGCATTCGACGGGATAAGTCACATACCAGCGCAGGATATGTTGAAGTCAGAACCCTGGCTTTTTTGCATCTTGGTGTTGCTATATGCCATTATTTATAGAGTAGCGTTGAACTGATGGGGTTACTTTTTATGAGAAACAGAATACTGGGCTTATGGTTTTTTTTCTTGCTGGGGTTGTCAATCTCACCAATAGTTATAGCCACTGAGCCGGCAGACAAGATCATTGCCAACGCTCAGACGGATCTCGAACGCTATGAATCCCAGGCCAGCGCACTGACACCGGGTCGTGCTGCCAATGCCAGGCGTATGCTCAAATTGATGAACCTCTCGTATGAGCGCCTGGAAAGTTCAGGCAATCGGGACGACCCATCGTGGATTGAGGTAAATGACCGTTATCTCAGTCTACAAAAACAGTTGGAAAACCTGATCAATCCTGCAGCTTCGACGGCAACAACTTCGTCAACAGCAAGGACAGGTGGGTCTTTGCAGGCTTCACAAGCCAGTCCGGCAAGCACTGGCAGCCCTGCAGTGCTGCCTTCAGCCTCCACAACGGCACCCTCACAACAATCGGTGCCTGACCTGGTTTCTGGTCAACGGGTGCAAGTGAAAAAACTCGCCCGTGATCTTTCCAATTCACGGAAAAGTATTGCTGTCACTGGACCTTCCCAATTTCAGGACCCCGATGTCATTGCCGCCCGGCAGAAGAGGTTGCAACAATATACCGATGCAATCGCCCGCTATCCACAGCTTGATGACCCGGATGTGCAAGCCGCGCGGGCCGAATACTCAGCCTTACGAGATGCCTTGTCAACCGAATTTGAGAGGGCAAAAGGGCAGCTTTCACAGCTCGGCGATGTCCAGTCTTCATTGAGGCAGTTAGACGAAAACAGCCGAACCTATCCCGTGCCTCAGTCGCTGCAAAGCCCATTCAGTGCTGAGGAGGCCAGTGTATGGGTAAAAGCTGCCAGCAGCGCACGAACAGTAGCTGAACACAATTCCAAACAACTCGAAATTATCGCTCCTCTGGCCTATCTCCCCAACAACCCTGGCACACCTGAGGGCGGCTCGCCT
>CBDTVF010000299.1:0-4429 GCA_965363775.1 uncultured Gammaproteobacteria bacterium | reverse complement strand
TCCAGGGTGTAATATATACCGAGTTTTTATCATTCTGGAGAGACTTTTATGCCGCCCAGCCAGCACGGGATTTTGCAACATTAATAGGCGCAACTGTCCTTGAACTGGACGAAGACTGCGGCCATGGCGACCCCTGGTGCGCGCCAGATGATTTTGCCCGTGCGGTTAGCGTCTTTATCGATAAGGACTGACAAGAATGTAGTCAATGCAAAGTAAATCATCAACAGCAAAAAAAGCGGGGCAATTACACCCGCGCAATCCTCATCGTGGACGATATGACTTTGACGCGTTATGCAAGGCTTGCCCGGATTTGCATGGCTTTTTGAAATCAAATCCTGAAGGTGATAACAGCATCGACTTTAGCGACCCGCAGGCAGTGCTGTGTTTAAACAAAGCTTTGTTGGCTCATTTTTATCAGGTTAATTTATGGCAAATACCACCGGGCTATTTGTGTCCTGCCGTACCCGGTCGGGCCGACTACGTTCATTACGCCGCCGACCTTTTGATGGAAAATGGTCAAATTCCGCGAGGCAAACGTGTGAAGGTACTGGATATTGGCACCGGGGCCAATTGTATTTATCCAATCATTGGCAGTCAAAGTTATGGCTGGCGTTTTGTTGCAACAGACATCGACAGTGTGTCGGTGAATGTGGCGAGTTCTATTGCCCAATCGAATCCCGTTTTGAAGCAACTGGTGCAACCGGTGTTACAGCCTAACCCTGAGTCTATTTTTGCAGGTGTGATAGGGCCGCATGACCGTTTTGAACTCACGTTGTGCAATCCACCTTTTCATGACTCATTGGAGCAGGCGCAGCAAAGCAACGCCCGTAAGGTGAATAATCTTAATAAGGGAACGGGTAAAAAAAAGCGCGGGCAAAAAGCCGCAGCGCCCAAGCTTGCTTTGAATTTTGGCGGGCAAAAAAATGAGTTATGGTGTGAGGGCGGTGAGATTGCCTTTTTAACCAAAATGGCCGACGAAAGTATTGATTATGGTCATCAGGTAAATTGGTTCACCAGCCTGGTGTCTAAGGCTGAAAATGTAGCACCGCTTAAAAAGCGCTTACGCGGCTTAGGAGTCAAACATATTAAAGTGGTCAGTATGTCACAGGGGCAAAAAATCAGCCGGATGCTGGCTTGGCAATTTTGACAAGACCAGCGGATTTAACGCATATAAAGCGAAAGCGTGACGAGCCCGTTGATTTACGCTGGTTACCAGAGCAGTGGTAAATGTCCCTCGGCCCGGGTGCTGGGGCTTGCCAGCCAGAATGCACCGGGACCGAGGGGTTTTGATCAATCAGTTTCTAGCCGTTGCAATCACCTGTGCCTGTGCCACGGCTGCCGCCTCCACCGAAGCCACGTTCATTGCGTAGTTCCTCAAGAGCCTGTTTCAGTGCTTCACGTTGTTGCTGGTGTTCTTCAAAAATGGCAATTTGGTCGTCTGTCAACACCTCCAGGATTAGTGCGTGGGTATCGGCACGGTTTTTCTCACCAGCCACACGTGCTTTCGCCCGCTCTTCTTCACGCAGAGCCTGGCTTTCTGCAAAAATAAACTCGATGTCTGCAACCTGGGCTTCATCCAGTCCGAGAAGTTCAGTCAGGCGTTCGACTGGGTTGCCTGGGTTGCCGCCGTTCTGGGAGTTGCCGGGTTGGCCCTTGCCGCCACCTTGTGAGCCAGGTCCACCTTGTTGAGCAATGGCCGTACCTGCAGCGAATGTCAGCAAGAATGCAATTAGTAATAGTTTTCTCATGATAGTTTCCTTGATTTGGTATTAATTCCCGGAAAATATTTCAGTTCCTGGGCGCTTTTGACAGCCTCTACATTAGTCTGCGAAATTGAATCAAATATGGAGAAAAAAAGGAGATTTAAACGAAGCTATTGTCCAATTGGTGAGTGTGGTGCAGGATATGACGCATTGGGGATATACATGAAACTAAAACTCATCCATAAATTGCTGATCGCGATCTTTGCCTGCACAGCGCTGGTACTGGTGTTAATCACACTGGTCACACGTGCCGGTATCGGTCGTGGTTTCGTAGATTTTCTGCAGCAACAGGAACGCAACCAGGTAGAGCAACTGGTACCTGAACTGGCCAGTTGGTATAGCGAACGGGGCAGCTGGGATGAGCTGACCGATAATCCGCGTGAGTTTTATTACCTGACCTTTAAAACATTGCTACCAGGGTCTGAAGACCGGTTTGAGTTGCAGCCTCAAGAACAGTCAGGCCCACCGCGTGGTGCTGGTCGCGGACCAAGGTTTGCGGGTGCCGGACCTGGAGGTCCAAGAGCCGGGCGTCCTGGCGGGCAGGGTCCTGGTCCTGGCCCGGGGTCGGAATTACGGAACGCCTTGGTACAACGTATTTACCTGCTCAATAGCGACAAATCCCCGGTTATCGGCAAAGTGCCACCTGATTCCAATGAAGACACTTTGCTACCTGTTGAGGCCAATGGCGCTGTTGTCGGTTGGCTTGGTGTTGCAATGATCCGCGATATCAAGCTTCCTGAAGAGGAGGCGTTTATCACTGCTTTGCGCAATAACCTGCTCATCGGTCTTGGTATAGGTTTGGTCGTGGCCGCATTATTGGCGTGGCTGCTGGCCCGCCATCTGAGCAGACCGATCAACGAGGTGGCCGGAGGGATTCGTGCTCTTGCGTCAGGCAATTTTCAAAACCAGTTGACGACCAGGGGTAGTGACGAAATCGCGAAGCTTGGTGATGATGTCAACCGGCTTTCTACTACACTCAGCGAGCACGAATCCGCGCGCAAACGCTGGATGTCAGACATGGCGCACGAGTTACGTACACCGCTGGCGATCATCTCCGGTGAGCTTGAAGCCATGAGTGATGGTGTACGTCCCTTGAATAAAGAACAGTTGGCCTCGGTACGCGAGGAGGTAAAGCATATGGCCTCTTTGGTCGATGACCTGCACAGTCTGACCATGACCGATTCGGGTGCACTGGCCTACAAGATGCAGAAAGTTGACCTGAATGAACTGGTCCAACTTACAGTCGATTCATTCGAAGGCCGTGCGGCTAAAAAGGATCTGAAACTCAACTACACAAATCCGGAACATGCCATCGGCTTACTGGGCGATGAACAACGTTTAGGACAATTATTACGCAACCTGCTGGACAACGCCGTGCGTTACACCGATGCTGGTGGCAGGATTTCAATCGATCTCAATAAAGACCGGCAACAGGCAACACTCACCATCAGTGATACTGCACCTGGCGCCAGTTTGGAAGAATGCGAACGTATGTTTGAACGTCTGTATCGTCTGGAAAGTAGCCGCAACCGTAACTCCGGTGGCAGTGGTCTGGGCCTCGCCATTTGTCGCAACATCGTGGAAGCCCATGGTGGACAGATCAACGCAAAACCCGGTCTGGATGGTGGCCTGATGATCACCACCATTTTGCCATTGAATATATGAACCAGCCTGCTACCATCCTGATTGTCGAAGACGAGGCAAAAATCGCCAGTCTGCTGAGTGATTACCTGGAAAAAATCGGCGGTTACCAAACCCACTGGGTAGCTCGTGGTGATGAGGCGGTGGCTGCGTTTGAAGAATTTTCACCCGATTTGGTTCTGCTGGATCTGATGTTGCCCGGTATGGATGGTCTGGAGGTGTGTAAGGCGATTCGTTTAAGAAGCCAGGTGCCGGTGATCATGGTGACAGCGCTGGTGGAGGAAATCGACCGCTTACTGGGCCTGGAACTGGGCGCGGATGACTATATCTGCAAACCTTTTAGTCCAAGAGAGGTTGTGGCGAGGGTTAAAGCCGTATTGCGCAGGGCCGGTGCGATTGAAGGTGAGACACAGTCATCCCCCCTGCAGATCGATCAGGAACGTCACATAGCCAGTGTCAACAACAGGCAGCTGAAGCTTTCACCAGTGGAGTTTGCACTACTAAACTGTCTGGCTGCACAACCCGGGCGGGTATTTTCCCGTGACCAGTTGATGAGTTCTATCTACTCTGACTATCGTATCGTCAGCGACAGAACGGTAGATACGCATGTCAAAAATCTGCGCCGTAAACTGACGGAATCCAGCCCGGGCACCGAATTGATTGAATCGGTCTATGGTGTTGGCTATCGTTTTGTTACTTTCTGATCTGCAAAAAAAACAAATCAGTCGTCCACAAAATGACAACCCTTGCTTTGCGGGTTCAGGGAAGCGGCATGGACTACCAGTAGCGCAGTTTGTACGGCATTCCTCAGGTCGATCAGTTCGGGGGACAGACGGCAGTCGTGGTAAAAAACCTGGATCTCTTCACGCAGCTCCAACAGCATCCGGCGTGCCCTCGATAGCCGATTGGCCGAGCGGACAATGCCGGCATAATTCCACATGGTTTGCTGTACAAGATTCAGATCCTGGTGGATCAGTGTCAGATCGGCATCAAGTTTGGGGCTTTTCCATGCGTGTGGTTCAGGC
>CBDTVF010000298.1:0-4445 GCA_965363775.1 uncultured Gammaproteobacteria bacterium | reverse complement strand
AGGTACAGTGCCACCCAACCCACTGGAGTTGCTGTCATCGCAACGGTTCAAGAACCTGATCGCCGATTTCAAAAAAGAATATGAGGTTATCATCATCGATTCAGCCCCGACACTTGCGGTTAGTGATGCATTGGTTGTTTCACAGCTGGCGGATGGGCTTGTCTATGTGATCCGGGCAGATGCAACACCCCACCAGGCTGCCGAGCAGGGCATAAAACGCTTGCAGCGGGCCAAGGCACCATTGCTGGGTTGCGTATTGAATCGCGTGAGTGCCGGTGGAAAGGGCTACGGAAAATATGGGAAGTACGGTGGTCGTTATGGATACAAGCGCTATGGCTACAGTAAGTATGGTTACTATAACGAAGACCAGTATCATGACTATTATGGCGGCGAGGATGAAACCAAAAAGACTTGAACCCTGCCATGATTGATCTGCATTGCCATATGCTGCCGGGTATCGATGACGGCGCCCAGACCATTGATGAAGCACTCGAGCTCGCCCATGCGGCTGTTGCCAATGGTATAAAACGGTGTGTATTAACACCTCATATGCATGAGGGCCGTTATGCCAATAACCGCAGTTCCCTTCTTCCCGAGTTTGAACAATTTCGCGACACATTGCGAGAAAGTGGCGTGGACCTGGAAATTGGCCTGGCGGCCGAGGTCAGGATCGGTTTTGAAATACTTGGCTGGTTAAAAAATGGTGAAATACCGTTTTTGGGTAAACACGACGGTAAAGATGTCATGTTGCTCGAGCTGCCCCATGACCAGATACCGGTGGGTGCAGACAAGCTCGCTGCCCGTTTGCTTGCCGATGGCATACAACCATTGATAGCGCACCCGGAACGTAACAAGCATGTGATTCGTAACCTGGATGCCATCAACCCCTTTGTGGAGATGGGTTGCCTGTTGCAGGTGACGGCAGGTTCGGTGGCGGGTGCTTTTGGCCCACCTGCGCAAAAACGTGCACATCAATTATTAGAGAAGGGCTGGGTACATATTCTGGCGACGGATGCGCACAATATACACTGGCGGCCACCCAATCTGGCCGAGGGACGTGAGGCAGCCGCACAGATCGTGGGTGAACAAGAAGCATGGGCGTTGGTCAGGGACAGACCGGGGCAGTTGTTGGCGGGGTTGCTGTGAAGCTTGCTCTCGACCAACTACTGATCTCATCTTGTCCCGACCATCAATGAAAACTCATCCCCTGGTAAAAATTCTCATCGTCGTTGTGCTTTTGGCGGTGGTTACCTGGTCCTCTCTACGTGCCTACGCCGCCTGGCATTACCGCATTGCCAGGGCCACCACCACAGAACTGATCGAAAGTGGCCAAGTAGGCCCGACCAAGCTGCAGCAAGCAGAAACCCATATCGCAAAGGCCCTGCGATACTTTCCGCGTCACCCGGGTTACCTTCAGCTATCCGGCCGCACTCATGAGCTTCGTGCCAACCAACCCGGTGTGGTCGGAAAGGCATTTCGGGAAGAAATAGAAAAGGCAGCCACAGATTACCGCAAAGCCTTGTCATCCCGGCCTTTATGGCCCTACAACTGGTCGAGTTTGTTGCGCGTAAAAGACCGGTTGGGCCAGGTCGATAACGAGCTTCGTCTTGCACTTAGGCAAAGTGTTGCTTATGGCCCGTGGGAGCGGGCGGTACAAAAGCAGGTGTTAACTTCTGGTTTGCGGCACTGGGATGACCTTGGGGTTGCAGAGCAGGCCCTGGTCCGGGAAATGGCCATGAACGCACTAAAGGTACAGCCCAGGTATGCATTTAAAGTGGCCAAAGCCTATGCAAGGCCTGATCTCATTTGTAACGCGAATATGAGCTGGCGGCCAATAAAACGATGGTGCGACCAGGTGTTTGCGCAAAAACTATAGTAAAGGTGTATACTTTTTAATATATTGATTCAATTATGTTATGCTAGGTGCGTCAAAGTGACGTCAAATTATTAAAGTAAATTTTTCTGTTAAGGGGTTAATGAAAATTTATGCAATTTTTCAAATTATTGTATATCCCCCAAGACATTGTTCTGATCCTTTTTAGGTAGCCAAAAATGAAGCCAAAATTTCTGACTAAAATTGTCTTTTCATTCCTGGGAAACAAGCTGGAAAACCAAGCAGAGTTTAAGGAAAAACATAATAACGCCAGGAAGGCATTTTTGCGGATGATGTGGGTAGCTGTTCCTGGGAAGCTTTTGACCACTTACGCAAGTGTGATTTCACTGAAAAATGGTAATGTAAACGGTGCGGCCCGCCGGCGCGGTGTGCTTGCCGCCTTGCTGTTCGCCCTGCTGGCCTGCGCGCCGGTGGCCGGTTTCGCGGCGGAACTTGGTCTCGTGCTGGAAATTTGCCCTTCGGAGCACAATCAAAGTAACCCATGGGACACTACTATATGGGCCTGCGAGTCTTTGACAGACGGAGATAACAACACCGCGTGGGCAAGCGAAGAAGGCGTCGGTAGTGGCCCGCAGGTATTTCGTTACTCATTCCCCAGCGGGCAGGCCGCACTAATCGATTATTTTGAGATATTCACCGGTGTTACGGATGGAGCGTACTGGGTTAACGACATCGAGATCTGGACCTCTACGGATGGCGTCAGCTTCGCGCAGCAGGTCGTAAGGACACTGCCAAATGGCGACGGACAAAATTTTACAGATAACATCACCGATGTCATGGCTACGCATGTCGAATTGCGAATCACGTCTGGAAATCGAACGGATTGGTGGGAACTGGGCGAGTTCGAAGTCTGGGGCGATTTCGCGCCCGCCACCGACATTGAGGTGGTCTCCAAGACCGTGGCCAAGACGAACGGGAGCGAGCCATACGAAGAAGGCGATAGCATCCAGTATGTGGTATCAGTAAGAAACAATGGCGGGAATGACGCAACTGGCCTGGAAGTCAGCGATACCTTACCTGTCGGTGTCACTTATGTTAGCGACGTAGCTTCACAGGGTAGCTACAACGTTGGCGCTGGCCTCTGGAGTGTTGGAACTTTGGCCAATGGGGCCACGGTTACTTTGACAATAAACGCAACAGTTGACGCCGGTGGTGAAGGTACAACAATCACAAATACCGCAACATCCTTGTATTCAAACGACCCGACTGACACCAATGATTCCGCCTCAGCCAGTTTCCAGTTACCCGGCACAGATCTTGCCGTTAGCCAGATAGTAGCGCCAGGCACTGCTAAACAGGGGGATCAGGTAACATTCTCCATCACATTGACCAACAACGGTCCCGATAATGTTACCGCTCCTACCCCTATTACGATCAATCAGTTGCTTGGTGGTACGTATGTCTTTCAGTCATCAACGGCTTCAAATGGTTCCTATGATGAGAACACGGGTAATTGGACCTTCACCGACGGATTGATCGCTGGTGGAACGGCTACATTGACAATCGTTGTCAATGTTACGACTGAGGTCGATGTTAAAGGGTTGGTCTTCAGTGAGGCCTGCATAACTTCTTCCCATGCTGATGGTGTTCCTGCTAATGATTGTGCAAAAGTGGCCGTTAGGATTATTTCCCGATTCGATGAAAATGCCTGCATTATTGATATGTCAGCAGATGCGAATAATGATGGCGTGCAGACAATTAATGAAGGCCTGAAGCCTTATGGTTTACTGTACACGCTGATGACAGACCATAATATTCCAATCCAATGGGTCATAAAGAATCAAAAAGCGAATAATAATGATATTGATGTGACAATTGATGGTAAAGATTACAGGCACGGGCCTTTTGTGATTGAAGCATCTTATGTGGATTTGGTTTTAGGTGCGCCCGACGCAGGTATTACCGTAAAACAGAAACTGGCAGCCTGGGCTAGTGCTAATTCCGGCTTCACCTACGATTGCGATCTACCATCCTTTGAGGCCAATGTTTTTGATACGCTCACCGTTTGGCCGCGCTCGGTACTTGAAACTGAAAATGGTTCTATCGCGGCGGCATACTATCAAAATGCCGGCTTCCCGCCTTTAAGCAACCCCGTGAACACGGGAGAAGATTTTACGTTTATCGGGCGTCCGCGTGACCTGACTGCCTGCCACGATATTTTTATCATGCCGCATGCCGACCCTCATACAGAATGGGTCGATGGTGGCCAAGGTGACTTGGCGGATGGAACGACAACAACTGTTTACGATACCATCAAGCTTCTTAAGTTTATCGAACGTGGTGGACAGTTTTGGGCTGGCTGTCACGCCGTTAGTTCAATGGAGAGGTTAACTGATATTCCACCGCAGAGTGTTTGGACTGCGGCTGGTGAGACGCCACCACCTGAAGTTACCCCTGGGCAAACTCCAACCGGTACATTTTTCTTGACGACTGATGACCAAACTACTGACGTCACCGACAGTGGTGGCATTATATGGACACTCTACGAGGAAAATGCCAGTCTCAACCCTTTCACGCTTGATCAAAGCACGTCAGGAAGTCCTTTTATGCA
>CBDTVF010000297.1:0-4451 GCA_965363775.1 uncultured Gammaproteobacteria bacterium | reverse complement strand
CGTCGCAATAGGCGAACCACCGCAGGCAGTCGGTATGAGGCCGATGGTGATATTCTTATCCTGGCTTGCAAGTTCGATTGCAAAGGACCTGGCCAATCCGGTACCGGCGATTTTCTTGTCGTAGTGGACCGGATCAACGGCGAATTGCCAGCTTCCGTCTTTTGCCAACATCAAAACCCGTGGGTGTATCTTGCGGTCATCATCCGTAACTTCCCCGCGACCGGCCATGTTGGACTGCCCTGCCAGCAGGAAAACCTTGAAGTTCTCCTTGTCCGGTACGTCGGGCAGCATGACACCATCTGCGCAGGTGGTAACAGTGAAAAATACCGAAACAATGGAAGTGAGGACACTTGTGAATAACACAGCAAAGGGGGTATTTAACCTGATCATGGTTGCAATCCGTTTGGCAGAATTATACTTATGAAAAAAAACGTTGGTAGATCGTAACACTTGGGATTTAATCAGGAAAGCAGCGGGGTAGGGTGGGTAATTAATTACCCACGTGCCGTTGGTTATACGATGCGATTAATCGTGGGTAACAAGTTACCCACCCTACAGGCTTGTGTAAACCTCTGACCCCGGCACTTTTTCCCGAAAAATGGGGGCAGCCAATCATTGGCATACATGGCATGCCACCGATGGCAATCTGGTGTTACAATCGATAAATCGACATCACAGCTGGAGGTTCAACGTGCCCGAGATCACCCTGAAGATCAATGGAAAAGACCAGACACTGGATGTGCCTGATGATATGCCCCTGCTTTGGGCGCTACGCGACAAGCTGAATTTGACGGGTACCAAGTATGGTTGCGGGATCGGCCGCTGTGGCACCTGCACGGTTTTGATCGACGGTGAGCCCGAGCAATCCTGCCGCCTGTCGGCAGTGAAGATGGCTGGTAAGGAAATCACCACCATTGAAGGTCTGTCAGTTGACGGCAGCCACCCGGTGCAGAAAGCCTGGCATGAAGAGGATGTTCCGCAATGTGGTTACTGCCAGGGTGGGCAGATTCTGACGGCTTCGGCATTACTACAAGAGAATCCGAACCCGGACGATGTCGCCATCGACGAGGCCATGAAAGATGTCCTGTGTCGCTGCGGGACGTACTTCCGTATTCGCAAGGCGATCAAATTGGCAGCAGTTTATGCGGGCAAGACAGGAGATGAATCATGAACACGCCCAAGAATAAAAATGGCAACAACATGGATCGCCGCTCATTCCTGAAAGTCTCAATGCTGGCTTCGGGTGCCCTGATGGTTGGCGTCGGATGCTACGGTACTCCACTCGCCGGTGAGAGCGCACAGGAAACATGGATACCTAACCTGTATGTACGTATCGATCCTGATGGCAAGATCACTATTGTCAGCAAGAACCCCGAAGGCGGGCAGGGCGTGAAGACCGCTTTCCCGATGGTGGTTGCGGAGTGCCTCGAGGTTGACTGGAAAGATGTACAGGTAGAACAGGCACCGCTTGATGACCGCTATGGTCGCCAGGTCGCTGGCGGCAGTCGTGGTACACCGGATGGCTGGGATGATTTGCGTGTTGCCGGTACCGCAGCCATGCATTTGCTGATGGCTGCAGCGGCGAAAGAATGGGGTGTGACAAGCACGGAATGCTCAGCTCAAAGTGGAGCGATTACGCACAAGCCGAGCGACAGATCCAGGAGTTACGCAAGCTTGTTGGCAACCGCAGCCAAACTGCCAGTGCCCGATGTTTCTGATCTCAAGCTGAAAAGTCGCCCATCCGATTTCAAGTTGCTTGGTAGTTTCGTACCCGGTATCGATAATGCGAAGATTCTGACCGGGCAGCCGATGTTTGGCAGCGACATCCGGCTTGAGGGTATGTTGTATGCCATGTTTGAGAAAAGCCGGGTCTACGGCGGCAAGTTACTCGGTGCAAATGTCGAGCATATCCGTACATTACCAGGGGTGACACACGCTTTCATCGTGAAAGGTACCGACGATATTCGTGGTTTGCAGCCCGGTGTAGCGATCGTCGGGGAATCATGGTGGGAGATTAATACCGCACGTAAGCAACTGAAGGTAGAGTGGCAGACTACGCAAACAGATTCTTCCGCTGAATACGAGAAACAGGCAGAGGCTCTGGCCGGTGAAAGTGGGGAGATCCTACGTCATGACGGCGACGTGGAAGCCACCTTTGATAAGGCCGTAAAAATTGTCGAGGCCAAATACTATTACCCGTTTGTATCGCACGCGAACATGGAACCGCAGAACTGCACTGCCCTGATGCACGAATCCGGCAAACTGGAACTGTGGGCACCTTCGCAAAATCCGAAGTCGGGTCGGAAACTGGTTTCGAAAACCCTGGATATCCCGGAAAGCCGGATTCATGTTAACCAGGTCAGGTACGGCGGCGGCTTTGGCCGCAGGCTACGCAACGACTACATGGTTGAAGCCGCGTGGATCGCACGTGAAACTGGCAAGCCGGTGCAATTGCAGTGGACCCGTGAAGACGATATGGCTCACGATTTCTTCCGACCGGCAGCCTGGCATCATTTCAAGGCAGGGCTCGACGGGTCAGGTCGAATGATCGCCTTTGACCACCACTTTATTACCATGGGTAAGGATGGAAAGACCATTTCAGGGTCCGGTATATCACCGAAACGTTATCCGGCCGGGTTGGTGCCCAATTACCGCTTGAGACAGTCCATTATCGAATGCAACGTACCCACGGGGCCATGGCGTTCGCCAGGTGACTCGGCCTATTGTTGGGCCTTCCAGAGCTTTTATGATGAGGTTGCATTAGCGGGCGGTCTTGACCCGCTACAGTTCCGCCTGGGTCTGTTGTCAAAATCCTACGGTAAACCACCACTGGATCTCGAGCGTGCAAGCAATACCCTGAAGGTGGCCGCAGAGAAAGCCGGTTGGGGACGGGATCCCGGACCCAACCGGGGTCTCGGTATAGCTTTCGTTTATGGTCATCTCGGTTACGTGGCGCATGTTGCCCAGGTCGTTGCCGACGGCAGCAACATCAGGGTGGAAAAGGTAATTGCTGCCGTGGATATTGGCCCCATCATTAATCTGAGCGGTGCCAAAAACCAGGTTGAAGGCGCAATTGTGGATGCGATCAGCACGGCTCAACTGGAGATTGCATTTGTGAATGGTGCTGCACGGCAGAGTAACTTTCACAATTATCGCTTGTTGAAAATCGACCAGACTCCGGAAATCGAGTGTCACTTTATCCAGAGCGATAATTCCCCCACCGGTCTTGGTGAACCGCCGTTCCCTTCGGTGGCACCAGCTGTTGCCAATGCGATATTTGCTGCGACCGGTACCAGGATTCGTGAGTTACCGTTCAAGCGATCCGGCATCACCGTGTAGCAGAGACAGGGCTTGAACCGGACAAGACGTGCCGCATGTAGAATGCGGCACTCTTTGTCATGAGTATTAAATTAGCTCCTTGAGAGAATATGAAAAAACTGGAAACTGTCCACTGGGGAATTATCGGTGTCGGTGACGTCACTGAAGTAAAGAGTGGACCAGCATTTTACAAAGTCGAGCACTCCAACCTCGTTGCTGTCATGCGCCGCAACGCACAAAAGGCGGCCGATTACGCGGAACGTCACAATGTTAAAAAGTGGTATTCCGATGCTACGGATTTGATCAATGATCCTGACGTCAATGCCATTTATGTAGCGACCCCACCCGATTCCCATGCCGCTTACGCCATTGAAGCGATGCGTGCCGGCAAACCGGTCTATGTTGAAAAACCCATGGCGCTGAATTATGCGGAATGCGCGGATATGCTCGAGGTTTCCAGACAGACCGGCATTCCTATTTGGGTCGCCTATTACCGGCGCTCACTACCTGCTTTTTTAGAAGCAAAGAAACTGATTGAGGCCGGCGAGATCGGCAAACCACTGATGGTCAATGTGAAGCTTTACAAGCAGGCAGCAGAAAGAAATCTAACATTAAAGGAAATGCCCTGGCGCGTCATTCCAGAGATAGCCGGGGCAGGCCATTTTTTCGACCTGGCTTCTCATCAGTTTGACTACCTGGATTTTTTACTTGGAAATATTTCAGAAGTTAAAGGAAATGCACGGAACCTTGGTGGCTTGTACCCGCCTGAAGATACTGTCTCAGGAACATGGCTGCATGAGTCCGGTGTGGTGGGTACAGGCAGCTGGTCATTTATCGTTGATACGCATTCTGTAACCGATGAGATTGTTATTACCGGGGAAAATGGAAGTATCACGCTTTCCAGTTTTACTTTCCCTGAAAAACTAAAGGTAATTACAGATAACGGTGAAAGTGAAATCAGCTTCGATAACCCCAAACACATCTCGCAGAACCTTGTTCAGCAGCTTGTTGATGAATTGAGAGGTATGGGAAGCTGTGTCAGCACAGGTGAATCTGCGGCAAGAACAAGCCGGGTTCTGGACACCATGGTCAGAAACTACTACTCAAATAAAACCCTATGAAAATCATCATTG
>CBDTVF010000296.1:0-4453 GCA_965363775.1 uncultured Gammaproteobacteria bacterium | reverse complement strand
TTTGTCACGCAACTCCATGATGATACGTTCCGCAGTTTTCTTACCGATACCTGGTAAACGGGTCAATGAGGCCACATCGCCAGTACAAACGTAACGGGCCAGTTCTTCACCAGTGGCACCCGATAATATCGTCAGTGCCATTTTGGCCCCGATACCGCTGATCTTGAGCAGTTTTCTGAATAGTTCACGTTCGCCCAGTGATGCGAATCCGAAAAGGGTCTGGGAGTCCTGTGAATAATGATGATGGATCAAAATCGTCACCACTTTACCATTTTCCGGCAAATCAGAAAACACACCCAGGGGTGCCTCGACCTCATAACCGACACCATTCACGTCGATCACCAGGTAGGGTGGATTCTTGTCCAGTAAAACTCCTGATAGTCGTGCGATCATTGTGCTAGCTCTGCATCATCGCAATACGCGCCTGCGTATGCGAAGTGTGTTGATGACACAGGGCTATGGCCAGGGCATCTGCCGCGTCGTTCTGTATTGGACCTTTAATACCAAGTAGCAAACCTACCATGTGTTGAACCTGTGTTTTATCCGCTGCCCCACGGCCCACAATCGCCTGTTTGACCGAGCGGGGACTGTATTCTGATACCGGCACATCACAGGAAATCGCCGCGCATACCGCAGCCCCGCGAGCCTGACCCAGTTTGATCGCTGACGCAGCATTATGTGCCACAAAAACAGTTTCAATCGCGGCCTGGTCCGGGCGGAACTCTTTGATCACCTGTTGTAATCCGGAGAATATGATTCCCAGGCGCTCGGTAAACTCACCGCTACCCGCCTTGATGACATCATAATAAACCGGTATGACGCGATCACCATTAATTTCGATGATACCCACACCGGTCATACGTGAACCGGGGTCAACACCGAGTATGCGCAGGTTTTTCAGCTGTAAGACCCTTCGGGAATATCAGCATTGGAAAACACGTCCTGGGTATCGTCCAGGTCTTCGAGTGCATCCAGAAAACGTAGTACCTTCTCACCACCTTCAACATCCAGCTCAACCTCAACACTGGCGCGCATGGTGATTTCCGAATTTTCAGGTGACAGACTGGCAGTTTCCATCGCCGTCTTTACGTCGGCATAGGCTTCGGGTGTGGTGATCACTTCGATGGAGCCATCATCTTCGCTGACGACATCATCCGCACCGGCATCCAACGCCACTTCCATCACATCGTCTTCGGATGTTCCGGGTGCAAAATTAAGCACACCCATTTTGGTGAACAGGTAAGCCACCGACCCATCGGTTCCCAGGTTACCGCCATATTTTGTGAATGCGTGACGAACTTCTGCCACTGTGCGATTGCGGTTATCGGTCAAGCACTCCACCATCACCGCAACACCACCCGGTGCGTAACCCTCGTACTTGAGTTCTTCGTAGGTTACGCCATCCAGATCGCCGGTCGCTTTCTTGATCGCCCGCTCAATATTATCTTTCGGCATATTGGCCGCATTGGCCTTTTCAATTGCCAGGCGCAATGACGGGTTGGTATCAGGATCGCCGCCACCTTCACGTGCCGCTACGGACAGTACCCTGTTGATTTGGGTGAAAACCTTGCCGCGTTTGGTATCAACCGCTTTTTTTCTGTGCTGGATGTTCGCCCACTTGGAATGACCTGCCATAACTACTTACCTTGATAATTTGAAATGTAATTTCTGGAATTTTATCATGAAACCCTGCCAATCCGGGGGCAATATCAGGGCATTGTGCGCTGCATCCTGGTTTGTGGTGCAGTTCAGTTGCCGTCCTTTTTAAATTTGCCGTGCACCAGAAAACACTCAGCCTGGTCCACGACTTCGGCGGAGACGAGCATCTCAGTATGTGCGACCGCCATTTCAATACTGTCTTTCCGGCCTTCGAGTTCGGTCTCCCTGACGGTAACAGTGCCATCGCTTGGTTCATGGTGTCTGCCGGCAATTTGTCCCAGGCCGAATGCGCGGGTACCACAAATAACACCGGTTTCCCGTCCTTGAGGTGTGTGCTGCAATCCCTGCAACAGGTTCTCCCTGACCTTTCCAAATATGAATTTCTGACCGGGTAACTTCCCCAATCGCTTGGCGGTATCACTGCCCTTGACGGGCGTTCCCACCAGGACAATCCGTCCCGGCGGTAAATCTTGATACCTGCTCAGCATATTCAAAATGACCAGCCCACCCATGCTGTGGCCCACCAGGTGTAGCTCTTCCAGGCCCTGGCCGACAAGGAACGTATGTAGTTCATCTGCATGACCATCAAGACAATCGCCACGTGTAGGGTAACTGAAAACCACCACGTGATGACCCCGCCTTCTGAGTCGTTTTGCCATGGCAGCCATCGACCAACCACGGTTCCATAGACCATGTACCAGTGCAATATTCATTGTCGAACCCGCAATCTTTTTTTCATACGCCGGAATGGTTCGACCGAAACCAGTACCAATGCGAACCAGATACAGATAAATGCAACCGCGTGTCCACTCGTGAATTGTTCACCATAGAGGAAAACCGCGATCAAAAAACTCATGCTCGGCGCGAGATACTGAAAGAACCCCAGGATGCTCAACGGTAGTTTTTGTGCCGCCATATTAAACCAGATCAGCGGTAAAACGGTGACCAGGCTAGAACCCACCAGTAACAGGTCTATTCCCCGGGACATGTGCAAAAATTGCAATCCTGACTGCGAAGAAAGCCAGAATAAATACACCAGTGCCGGCAACAGCATGAGTGATGTTTCCCAAAGCAAGCCCAGCATTGGTCCCACATTCAGACGTTTGCGTAACAATCCATAAACACCAAATGACAAAGCCAGTGTCAGGGCAATCCAGGGTGGCCCGCCCAGGTGCCATCCCAGGTAAATGGTGCCCGTCGCAGCTACCAAAACCGCGATCACCTGCAGTACGCTCAAACGCTCTTTCAAAATCAGGTAACCCAGCAAAACATTAATCAGTGGTGTTGTGAAATAACCGAGACTGGTATCCAGAATGTGGTCATGCGCGACCGCCCAGACAAAAACCACCCAGTTGATTGAAATGACCATACCTGACAAAACCAGCCAGGCGATGCTTGTCAGCGGCAGCCGTAGTTTTTTCCAGAAATCCCTGCCATCGCGAATCGCCAAAAACAGTATTAGTAGGGGAACTGACCAGATAACCCTGTGTGCCAGCACTTCCCAGGCACCAACGGTTTCCAGCCCCTTATAATAAATGGGTACCAGGCCCCAGAACGTGAAAGCAGCCAAGGCTGCAATGACACCACCGCGGTCAAGTTTTTGTTCGGTTGTTAGCATCATTATGTGGGCTCAGGTGTCGATCCTGGTTACTGCCGCTCGTAGGGTGGGTAACTTGTTACCCACGGATATCTGACTCTTGCCCGTGGGTAACAAGTTACCCACCCTACGTTCAAGCATGAACAAAGGTTAACCGAATCGTGAGTAACTGTTTACGCACCTGGCGTCTTGGCTTTAACCCCAATATGTAATTCATCCAATTGCTTGTCTCCAATCGGGGACGGTGCATCGGTCAATGGGCACTGGGCAGTGGTGGTTTTTGGAAAGGCAATCACATCACGGATGGAACCCTCACCAGCCATCAACGCCGCAATACGATCCAGTCCGAATGCAATACCGCCATGGGGTGGGCAACCATACTTAAGTGCTTCGAGCAGGAAACCGAACTTGGCTTCTGCCTCCTCCTCGCCGATTCCCAGCAGTTCAAAAACCGCCTGCTGCATTTCTGGTTTGTGGATACGAATCGAGCCACCTCCAATTTCTGCGCCATTAAGCACGATGTCATAACCCCTGGAAAGGGCATTTGCAGCAGTGGCTTTCAACTCATCGGCAGAATCAGATTGTGGGGCCGTAAATGGATGGTGCATGGCGGTGTAACGGCCACTTTCCTCATCCCATTCAAACATCGGGAAATCGGTGACCCATAGTGGTGCCCAGCCTTCAACTGCGAGCTCCAGGTCTTTAGCACAACGAACCAGCAAATGGCCCATAAAGGTACTGGTTTGCAGCCAGTCGCCTGCACCGAAAAACAGCAGGTCGCCGGTTTCGACACCGGTCTGGGCTGCAATACCACTCCATGCTTTATCATCAAGGAACTTGGCTACGGGTGACTGCAGACCCGCAATACCGGCCTCAGCATCATTGACCTTGATCCATGCAAGTCCCCTGGCACCATAACGTGCTACAAAGGCTGTGTATTCATCGATGTTTTTACGTGAGAACTTCGCACCACCGGGTACCTTCAGCACCGCCACACGTTGCTCGTCAGCGTTTGCCGGGCCGGAAAAAACCCGGAATTCCAGATGGCTTACATGTTCATCAACATTGTGCAGACGCATCGGGTAACGCAGATCCGGTTTATCTGATCCGTACTCTTCCATTGCATCCCGCCATGTCATACGCGGGAAAACTGCAGGTAATTCAGCGCCCAGAACGTCCTTGAAGACCGCCCGAACC
>CBDTVF010000295.1:0-4479 GCA_965363775.1 uncultured Gammaproteobacteria bacterium | reverse complement strand
ATCGTGACCAAACCAAAGGAAACTCCATGTTTAGATGTCTGAAACCTTCAGGTATTGCTATCGCCATTGGCCTGCTTGCAACCGCATGTCAGCCCGCCCCGGAAGAAACTGAGGAAAACTTGATCCACCCCGACAAATGGACTCTTCAACAACCGGTCGTGATCCGTGACTCAGACATGGAACAGCGCATCAGCGAGTTGATGGCAAAAATGACCCTGGAAGAAAAGGTCGGGCAGTTGATCCAGCCTGATATTAACGCTGTAACACCGGGGCAGGTACGCGAGTTTAACCTGGGTTCGGTCCTCAATGGCGGCGGTTCGGCACCCGACAAGAACCTCCGTAACACTCCGGATTCGTGGTTGGCCCTTGCCGATGAATTCTGGGAAGCCTCCACCGACACCTCTGATGGCGGCGTCGGTATTCCTGTGATCTGGGGAACCGATGCCGTACACGGTCACAGCAATATAGTTGGTGCCACGCTGTTCCCCCATAACATCGGCCTGGGTGCAGCGAATGACCCCGATCTGATGTACGAAATCGGCCGGGTGACCGCACTGGAAGTTTTGACAACCGGGCTGGACTGGACATTTGCGCCTACCATTGCAGTGGTCCGAAATGATCGCTGGGGTCGTACCTACGAAAGTTATTCAGAGGACCCCCGAATTGTAGCCGCCTATGCACCTCGAATTGTCGAAGGCATACAGGGCACACTCGGCACCGACGAGTTTTTGAATGAAGATCGCATTCTTGCAACGGCAAAACACTTTGTAGGTGACGGCGGCACCTACAACGGCGTCGACCAGGGTGACAACCGTTACAGCGAGGCGGAGATTCGTGACATACACGCTGCCGGTTACCTCCCCGCCATCGCAGCGGGTGCCCAGACGGTGATGGCTTCCTACAATAGTTTTCATGGTCATAAACTGCACGGCATGAAAACAATGCTGACCGATGTACTGGTGGGTCGTATGGGTTTTGATGGATTCGTTGTCGGTGACTGGAACGGTCATGGCCAGGTCAGGGGCTGTAAGAATGATTCCTGTGCCGATTCCTTCAATGCAGGGCTGGATATGTTCATGGTGCCCAACGACTGGGAAGGCCTCTACCATGCCACCATCAAACAGGTAAAATCCGGTGAAATCACGCAACAACGTCTGGACGATGCCGTCGCGCGAATACTCCGGGTGAAGATACGTGCCGGTATCCTCGAGGCGCCCAAACCTTCCGCCCGCAAGAACGCCGGTAACTGGGCCCTTCTCGCTGCTCCCGAACACCGGGCAATCGCACGTGAAGCCGTGCGAAAATCGCTGGTACTTTTGAAAAATGAAGATGAAGTTTTGCCGTTGGCAGCCAATGCAAAAGTGCTTGTAGCGGGTGACGGTGCGGACAATATCGCCAAGCAAAGTGGTGGCTGGACCCTGTCATGGCAGGGAACCGGTAACTCAAAAGAACATTTCCCGAATGCAACATCCATTTATGAAGGTATCCGGGAAACAGTTGAAGCTGCAGGTGGTCAAACGGTTTTGAGTCAGAATGGTCAATGGCAGGAGAAGCCGGACGTGGCCATCGTTGTCTTTGGGGAAGACCCTTATGCCGAGGGTGTAGGTGATCGGGACAATGTCGATTTCGATTCCGATGAAGGTCTGGGTTTGTTGAAAAAATTCAGGGAGGCCGGTATCCCCACAATCAGCGTCTTTATCTCCGGCAGGGCCCTGTGGGTCAACCCCGAGTTAAATCTCTCCAATGCCTTTGTAGTTGCCTGGTTACCAGGCTCAGAAGGTGGCGGAATCGCCGATGTACTATTTGCCGGTGCTGACGGTCAAGCCCGCCATGATTTCAGCGGCAGATTGTCCTTTTCCTGGCCGGCAACGGCTGAGCAGGTAGAAGTCAATGTAGGGGATAGCGACTACCAACCATTGTTCCCTTATGGCTATGGATTGAGCTACGGTGACAGCCATTCTGTGGTTGTTTTTGCGGAAGACTCGAGCGACCCGCTTGAGGAGATTCGCGGCATGGAAGAAAGCCGCGTCATGACCAAGGCAACACGTTACCTCAACGAGTCGCCACGCACCGTCACTGCGGATATTTCGCCACG
This sequence comes from uncultured Gammaproteobacteria bacterium, assembly GCA_965363775.1. Classification (GTDB taxonomy): domain Bacteria; phylum Pseudomonadota; class Gammaproteobacteria; order Xanthomonadales; family SZUA-36; genus SZUA-36. The sequence continues at coordinate 2,384 of CBDTVF010000295.1, read as the reverse complement.
CAGCACTGGAACCGCTCACGATTTCTACTCGGAGGGTGATTATTGGTGGCCCGATCCCGACCATCCGGATGGACCTTACATTCGGCGCGATGGCCTGACAAACCCGGACAACTTCGTGGCCCACCGTCATGCCATGGTGGCCCTCAGCGATATTGTCGCTACCCTCACCTCTGCCTACCTGCTCACCAATGAACAGACCTATGCTGAACAGGCCATCCAGCATCTTTCCGCCTGGTTTATCGACACTGAAACGAAGATGAATCCGTCCCTTCTTTACGGGCAGGCTATCAAGGGACGTCACAGCGGACGAAGTATTGGAATCATTGACACGATTCATCTTGTTGAAGTCGCGCGCTCTATTGAGGTTCTGGAGAGCGAGAACGTAATTCCTCCCAAAACCCTGGTGGGCCTCAAGGACTGGTTCCGCACCTACCTGCTCTGGCTTAATCAACATCCCTACGGCCAAAGAGAACGTCTGCACCCGAACAACCACGGTGTCTGCTGGTCCCTCCAGGCTGCCGCATTCGCCCGGCTTATCGGTGATAAGGAACAACTCGCCTGGATACGTCAGCAATTCAAGGATGTCTACCTTGCTTCCATGATGGACCAGACGGGTGGCTTCCCTGCAGAACTCGCCCGGACCAAACCTTACGGATACTCGCTGTTCATGATCGACGCCATGGCCGGTGTCGCCACGCTGGCATCTACACCAGAAGACAACCTCTGGACCTACACGCTGCCGGACGGAAGAGGTATGGAACTGGGGCTCGCCTTCATCGCCCCCTATATCAAAGACAAGGCGTCCTGGACCCTTCCACCTGATGTGTTGTATTGGGACGAATGGCCGGTACGCCAGCCTTCACTTCTACACGGTGGATATATTCTTCACAAGCCAGAATTGATCAAGATCTACAAACCACTCGAAGCGGACCCAACCACTTTCGAAATCTTGCGCAACCTGCCCATCCGTCACCCGCTACTCTGGGTTGACCTCATCCAGGCCCTGGACGCAGTTTTATGGGAGACGGATATAACTGCCCTTGAATGATTGAGATCGCACTTCAATAACCGCGATGCCACCATCTTCAGCCGGGTCAAACAGGATCGTGGCCCGACCATTGGCCAGTTCAATAATGGCGCTCTTATCGGGTGTCCCATACGACTCGAGCAGCACTCCGCCTGTACCCGCGTTTACATGAGAAAAGTAAATACGTTCTCGACTGGAGTGAACCCGGCGACCGGCTTTATCGACGGCGATTGCCTCGATCAAAATGAGGCCATCATCAAGACGTTTCGAACTCAGCTTGATATTGGCCAATTTACCGTATTTATTCTCGGTATAGCTGATTTCCAAACTGTCAGAGGCGACCTCCTTGCCCGCTGACTTGCCCGTAACACTCAACTTGTTGATGCCTTGTTCTAAACTCACATCCCAGAACAGCCCTGAAGCTGGAAACAGTGCCGGGTCTTTGGATTTTTCCTCAAGTGCCTTGCCATTGAGTGTCAACTGCGCCGAATCGGTATTGCAGTAGACACGAATACGCTGGGTAGTACCTTTCTTGCCATGACGTTCTGTCCAGTTATGGCCATAAATATGGCAAAAAGCCGGATCTTTGGTCCAGTAACTTTTGAATACCCAGTAGGCTTCTTTGGGTCGTCCCTGCCGGTCAACCAGGCCTTTTTGGTTGATATACGGAAGCGGGTTTTCCGGCCTCAGGGGGGTGGAAAAATCTTTGAATGCCCATTGTGCATTACCACCAAAATTCGGCAGCGATTCGGATACTTTCAAATGCCAGTCGAACAGGTCAACAATATAACTTTCACTCCAGTCGCCACCCTTGGCAACACTGACCACACCCGACTGGTTGACCATTTCAGCCACACTCGCCTGGCCACCCTTTAAACCATCGCCACCCGGTGGATTTGAATTACTTCTGCCGACATGACTCGAGCCACCGTATTCCATATGTAGCAAAGCCGGGTATTTTTTCTGTGCCTCCAGGAGAGCCGCTTCATACTGATGATAGCCACCACCATACCAACCTGCCCAAATCGATGGCGAAAACACATCCACGATATCCGAGCCTGCATAGTACTTACGTATCGATGTTAAACGGGATGGGTCCATTTCATGGGCGATATTGTTCAGATGCTGTAAATACCCGTTCAATGCAGCCTCATCACCACCGCCCTCAAAATCGGGTTCCCAGTAGATTTCATTGCCAAGCGACCAGAAGAACACACTGGCATGATTGCGGTTCTGCGTGATCATCTCGCGCAACATGGATTCGGTGTTCTCTTTCCATGTTTCATCACCCAAACCACCACGGCACCAGGGCAATTCGTCCCAGAGGATCAAACCAAGCTCATCGGCTGCCTGATAA
>CBDTVF010000294.1:0-4500 GCA_965363775.1 uncultured Gammaproteobacteria bacterium | reverse complement strand
GACTCGTTATGGAAACTGTTTTGTCATGAATTTGAATTGACGGAATTTGCCAATGACAGGTCCCTGGACAGCAACAATCAGAGAGTGGATCAAAAGGAACGTGTCCTGCCCGTGGTAAGGGACATGTTTGCCAATATGGGCACGGCTGAAATGATCAGCCGTCTGGAAAAAGCCGGAGTACCCTTTGCACCGGTCAACCGTCCTTCCGACCTGATAGATGATCCTCATATGAATGCCAGTGGCGCCCTGGTAGAAGTGACACTGAGTGGCGGGGAGAGCGCCGGTAAGAAGATAAAGATCCCTGCTATTCCGGTAGAAATGAACCAACGGAAATTTGAAGTGCGCAGAAACCTGCCGACAGAAGGTCATGACTCACTGGAGGTTTTGGAAGAGTTGGGTTACAGCCCTGATGAGCTACAATTGATGATGGATGAAGGCGTAATACGGAGATCTCATAGACGATGGAATTAACCACCGCATGGCAATTTCTTGCAGCCCTCGGTTTGGGTATGTTGATTGGGCTTGAGCGTGAGCGCACGCGGGGTGATGAGCCCATCTTTGCCGGAGCACGGACTTTTTCCCTGGTGGCACTACTCGGTGCAACCACGGTGTTTATTGGAGATCAGACAGGGACCCCCTGGATCGTAGCCTTGGCATTTCTTGCGGTAGTTGCGCTGGTTGTTGCTGCTTATTACGTGTCTGCACAGAAGGGTTATATCGGGATAACAACCGAGGCCTCTCTCCTGCTGACTTTCTTCATTGGCGGTATGTGTACATGGGGTGAAGTAGGAATCGCGGGTGCAGTTGCAGTGGTCACGATGCTGCTTTTGGCCCTGAAGGGTTGGCTGCATGATCTCGCCGATCGGATTGAACCGTCCGATGTGGAAGCGACAATAAAGTTCGCCATCATTACGCTCATCATATTACCGCTTGTACCCAACACTGATTTCGGTCCTGCCGGTCTTGAGGTCATCAACCCCTATAAAACGTGGCTGATGGTCGTGTTGATTGCCGGCCTTAATTTCATTGGTTACATCCTGGTAAAGGTCGTGGGCAGGGAACACGGCCTGGGGATCACAGGGCTTTTGGGCGGCCTGGTCTCCAGCACGGCCGTCACCTTGAGCTTTTCTCAGCGCAGTCGTACCGAGCCCGCTCTGGCCCCTGTTTTGGCCCTGGCAATTCTGTTGGCCTGGACAGTGATGTTTTTCCGCGTGGTCATAGAAGTCGGAGTGGTGAACTTTTCCCTCGCCAAGAGCCTGGTGCTGGGAATGTTGCTGATGGGTGTCATCAGCCTCGTGATTTGCATCCTGCTCTGGCGTCGCGGACGTAGTAAAGAGAAGGCGGAAGTAGAGCCAAGTAACAATCCGTTTGAACTTGGTGATGCGATCAAGTTTGGCGGACTGTATGCGGTTGTTATCTTTGTTGCCAGTGCCGCCCAGCTATATTTTGGTGATAAAGGTCTTTACCTGGCGGGTGCCCTGGCAGGTCTCACGGATGTGGATGCCATCGCTCTATCCATGGCAAACCTGGCCCAGCAGGACCCAGCCAGTTCCACCGTAGCTGCCCGGACAATCGTCATCGCCGTGGTCTCCAACACGATGGTCAAGTGTGGTATGGCCATCTGGCTGGGTTCCTCGACCATGCGCAAGACGATGATTCCGATTACAGTTGTGTTGGCCTTAGCCGGAGCGGCAGCTACCTATCTAGTTGGATAGGTCGTAGGGTGGGTAACTCGTTACCCACGTTCTGCCACCAATTCTCACCCACCTGACAGCACCCCGGTGGCCACCTCCGTAGGGTGGGTAACTCGTTACCCACGTTCTACCACCAATTCACATCCACCTGAGTTTTACTAATAGTTGTCTGATCAGCCGTCGTAACCGCCATGACTATTTTCAAGTGAGTAGAAAGTAGCCTGATCGTAGTCATCAGCTTCGCCGGTGTTATTTTGATTATAGACACCCGCTTTGAAGTACATGTAATCATCCGCGACATCGTAACCGCTGTTGGTCATATCGATGATGGTGCTACCAATCAAAACACCCTGCTTGATGATTGACACCTTTAGCTCATTGCCCTTGGCAACAATCTCATAGCTGAATTTTTCATTCAGGGCTATACCATCAATCGGATTGGTTGCCGTATTGGACTTACTTCCCAGAATTTCATACCACTGATCGTCTCCGCCGGATATTTCATGGGCGGCATAAATTGAACCTCTTTCGTTGTGCGGCAGTTTTCTGTAATGAAGTCGGATGGGTTCATCACTGCTTGCATGGATCTGACCAATGATGACTCGCCCAACGTCACGCGCCTCACCGGTGGTGGTGACATGATTTACAGCGAGTGTTGCCTTTAGTGTTCCATCAACACCACCGGCGGCCTTTTGGGCTTTGGGTGGCGCAGAGGAAAACACCCAGTTATTTTTATTCGGGCTCTTATCCTCATTCCTGGTACCGATACTGGTATCGCCAGCACGCAGCATTTCACGTAATTCGGTACGTGTATATTTGGTGTTTTTGGATGTTTTGCTGCCTGAGACCGTAGCCCGGAAAACCATGCCTCCGTCCTCACCGGTGTAAAAATAGTCCTTGTTCTCATATCCCTGAACCAGTTCACGCTCTGCTATTCGTTTCGAACGTCCATCGCCACCATCTTCGGGTGTGTTCAAATACCAGTCATTGAGTTTGAAATTACGACCTGGGGGGAAATCAGGTGAAAGTCCACCGGTACCCAGGCGGATAACGGCATCCTGTTCTCCTTTTTCCGCGGCGATTGAAAAATCATCAAATAGACTTTTTTTGCCATTAAACTGTGCGAATACGGCAACCTGCTGAAACTGACCGGAGTTAAAAGCCACCTCGACTTTTTCCCAGGATTTTGCTTTATCCTGTCTTTCATATACCAGTTGTTTGCCCATCTTTACGCCAACAATACCTGTGCCTTTTACCCAGGCACTCAGCACGTAATCTGTATTCGGTTCAACATTAATCAACTGCCCGAACGAGCCTGCTGTGCTGGTCAATTTTGCTGATTTTTCGCCTTCGCTGGAGTCTCCTGAAATGGCCGCTGACTTACCGTCTTTGTCAATTTCCATCCAGGCTTCCCAGTCGTTCTCAAAACCGGGATTGCTTATTTCAGCCGCCTGGAGTGGAGACATAAAGGTTGTCATTAGCAATCCCATGCACAGCATTGTTTTCGAAATTGAGACTTTCAATTTGTCGATACTCACGTCAGATTAAACAACACAAACCGAATGTTTTTCCCTGCTGGTCAGGAAACGATCGCAGACCGAGAATGCACTTGGATAAGGGCGTAAATCTACCATCAAATAACAGGGCTGGAAATGATTTTATTGACCTTTTTAAACATCGGTGCCTGGCAATGGCCCGGCTAACCAATTAAATATTTTCATGGTGGGCAAAGTGTGAGTTGGGGTGGTTGCAATGAGTCGATTGAAGGAGCCCATCAATATTTCCTGACAATTTCTGGCTCAGATTGCCCCTGTTCAGTAGGTCATAGTGTCCTTTAGCATATGCCCTAAGAGCCATTAAGGGGTGCGTTAAAGTCATGAAAAAATTATTGTTATGCGGAATTATCATTTTATTTTCTATCGACACATCGGCCAACAGCTTCCGCTGTGGCAGAGCACTGGTAAAAGAGGATGAATCAACGAATGCGCTCATCAAAAAGTGTGGCAAACCAGTAAGAAAATACAGCAGCAAAGAAGCGATCAATGACCATGGGTATCAAAAAAGTATTGGGGTTTCAAACTGGGTTTACGAGCGAAGAGGCAAAAAGGACATGATCGTATCCATTTATTCCGGGACGGTGGTAAAGATACAGGTTGATTAAGACGATGAGCTGAGAATTCCACCGGAGTTTCTTCTTCTCAGGGAACATTGAATTAAATACTTGTAGGTAATTTGCTCGATCTTCTGGTTTTTTCACTTAGAAAGCAGACTTACGCAAATTCGGTGTCTATAGTTAAAGAACCCATGATTCATTTCACTACCGAATTGAACATGGGTTTCTTACAAGGGAGCGGGTCGAAAACGAGGGAGCGAAAATAAAAAACCGAATCAGTCCAAAATAAAAGGGGGGATATCATGATTCAAATACTCATCATAGATGATCAGGCGCTTGTCAGAACTGGTTTACGGCACATCCTTGATCACAGCAACGAAGTTACAACAATTACAGAAGCATCATCCGGTGAAGCAGCGCTCAAGCGGTGCAGAAAACTCTGTCCGGATGTCATTTTACTGAGTGTCAATTTACCCGGCTTGACGGGTTTTGAAATTACTCGAAAACTCAAAATAAGCCATCCTAAGGCAAAGATCATCGTGCTGGCGGTACATGCAAAGCCACCATATCCGACACGCTTGATGGATGCCGGGGCGAGTGGCTATCTGACCCGGGATTGTGAGGCTGAGGAACTGCTGCTGGCCATTAAAATGGTAGCAGGCGGTCAGCGATACATTGGGGCTGAGGCAGCCA
>CBDTVF010000293.1:0-4501 GCA_965363775.1 uncultured Gammaproteobacteria bacterium | reverse complement strand
ATACCAGAAATGGGGTGTTGGGGCAATAGAATTGTGGGTTTTTAGTTTCCGTAGGGTGGGTGACTTGTCACCCACGGGTCATTGCCTCAATCAAACAATACCTCATGCAAACCTGAAAACTTCGAGCCGCATGTCCATCTGCTCTTTCTTGAATTACCGTATGTCCTGTCTGCTTCTAGACCGCAACCAGAAATTCAGGCCAATTCGCGCTTTACAGCATCCAGCCAGGTTTTCTGACTTTTATGAAAATGGGGTGGGGCCATTTTGGCGTCGTTGAGTATGGATTCCAGTTCTGCCCGGGATGCGGTACTTTTACCGGCGACTTCAAGACACATTGCAAGGCGATAACGGCCTTCGACACCGGGGAAGTAGCCTGAAACAGCCGAGTATTCGCGTATGGCGTCATCGATCCGGTCTTCGGCTTCAAGTGCGCGTGCATATAACAGGTGTCCTTCTGCTGAACGGAAATCCGGATTGTTTTCCTGTAAGGACTCCAGTGTTTGGATTGCCTCTTGAGTTCGTTCCTTATCGAACTGCAATTGCGCCTTGAGCAGCAGTAATGTTGGTTCGGTGGCAAAAAGACCCTTGAGTGCCTGGTTGATGATGTCTTCGGCTTCGTCTGTTTTTCCGGAATCAACTAGAGCCTGTGCGTAGCGACGACCATTGTCGACGTTGGGAGACTGACTCCAGGCCGCTTCGGTCTGTCGCAGGTTAGCGCCAGGATTCAGGGTTTGTTTGACATTTCGCAGTGCCCGTTGCCCTTTGATGCTTCCTGAAAATTCAGGCAACAGTTCAATGATCAGGTAGGCGACACCACCAATGAACGGCATAAAAAACAGAACCAGAATCCAGTATCGGCTGCGGCCGGTTTTTAATACATGAATAATCAGGGCCAGTTGGATAAGCCAGATTAGAATTGATGAATATGAATACGTCACAGTTTATATTCCATTTGGTCGTCAGGCAGGTGGGGAGCCCGGTATTTTACTCATTATGCGAAAAAATTTCTGTTGGGTTCGTAAATGTTACGCATGCTGCGATCGGGAATTATTCCGGAAAATCACACCGGTGTTGAAAATCCCTTACAATTGATCGGATACGTGAGTCTACTTACCTGGAATGTCTGGAGTGTTGTTTAAACCATGAAACTTGCTTCTTTAAAAGCCGGCGGCCGTGATGGCAGCCTGATTGTGGTCAGTCGAGACCTTGAACGTTTTGTTTTGGCCTCTGACATCGCTGCTACCCTGCAAGTTGCGCTTGACGACTGGCAGCAGGCGGCACCCAGGCTGAATGCACTTTATGCGGAACTCAATAATGGGACTTGCAGTGGTACTCAGAGTCTGGATGTTGCACAGCTGGCCGCTCCTTTGCCCAGGGCTTTTGAGTTTGTTGATGGCAGTGCGTATTTGCCACATGTGGATCGGGTGCGCAAGGCACGTGGTGCTGAGGTGCCGGAATCGTTTTATGTGGATCCATTGATGTACCAGGGTGCTTCGGCTGGTTTCCTGGGTCCATGCGATCCGGTGCCGGTAGTCAGCGAGGAGTATGGCATTGACTTCGAATCTGAGATCATCGTAATAACCGATGATGTGCCGATGGCCATCACAGCGGAAAATGCAGAACCCCATATTCAGTTGATCGGTTTGATTAACGATGTGAGCTTGAGAAACTTGATACCGGCTGAACTCGCAAAGGGTTTTGGGTTTTTACAATCAAAACCCCGTTCCGCACTTTCGCCGGTTCTGGTTACACCGGATGAATTGGGTGAGCATTGGCGGGACAGCAAGTTGTCGTTGCCACTGTACAGTACGTTCAACGGGGCATTTTTTGGCAAACCTGAAGCGGGTGTGGATATGCAATTCAATTTCGCCCAGTTGGTGGCCCACGCAGCCAGGACCCGACCATTGACTGCCGGTACGATTGTGGGTTCTGGAACCATTGCCAATGAAGATACGGGTAAAGGCGCCTCCTGCCTGGCGGAAATTCGCATGTTGGAAATCATCGCTGACGGCAGACCTTCTACACCTTTCATGAAGTTTGGCGACTCAATACGGGTCGAAATGTTTGATTCGCATGGCGATTCAATTTTTGGTGCCATTGACCAAAAAATCGTCAAGTATGAGAGCTGAAAGATCTGTCAAAGTTTCCAACGATAGGTATGATTGTCAGACAATGCAGGAAACTGCCGGCTTTTATCGATGCGACACCGGAAAACCAGCCGGATGCGGTTACGGTTTGACTGGAAAATCATTGTATGCCAATTTAAGAGTTCAACCTTGACTGCTGTTCGGTCATAATTAAGAGATATTTTTCAGGTATTCAATTCATGAAACTCATTTTGATTTCAATTATTTGTTTGACAATGGTTGCTTGTGCAACCGTACACCCCGGTCCCGAGATATTTGATACTGCAGAGAAAGCCATCCAGGCAGCTGAAATTGCTGGTGGTGATGAATTTGCACCTGTGGAAATGCGGTTTGCACGCGAGAAGCTTGCAAGTGCGCGGAAAGGCATGGACAAGCAGAAATATGAAGTGTCTGTATATCTGCTGGAAGAGTCAGAGATCAACGCTGAATTGGCGATCGAGAAATCCCGAACGGCGCAATCAAGACGACGGGTTAATGAGCTACGCAAGAGTAACGAAGAGCTCGATGCAAGCATGCGTGCGACCTTTGGGGATGAATTTAAATGAACCGCTCGCTGACACGAATTTCACTGATATTGATGCTGGTTTTACTTTCAGCCTGTACCGCAGCACCTAAAAAAAATCTTGCGCTTGAACGGGTCCGTGATGAGCTTGACGACCTGAAGTCGAACACAGAGCTTGCAGGATATGCGCCACAAGCACTTGGGGCGGCTGAACGCGCTTTACGCAAAGCCGAAATGGCGGTAGGTGATGATCTAAAGCGCTCCTACCTGGTGTATATGGCTGATCGCCGCATCCAGGTCGCGCGTACCATGGCAGAGCGGGAGCAGTACGAGCAAACCCTCGACCGGCTTCAAGATGAACACAGCAAGATGTTGATTCAGGCAAGTCAGTTGGAAGCAAATCACGCGCGTATGGAGGCCCAAGAGGCCAGGCTACTGGTTGCGACTACTTCAGAAGAGGCGCAACGTGCGATGGAAGAAAAGGAAACTGCGCAACAGAAGGAAGCTGAATCAGCACGTGCCGCCCGATTATCGGCCGAAGAAGCAGGCCAGGCACGTCGTTTGGCTGACTCCCGGGCATCAGAAGCCGAGTTCGCCCGTCGCGAAGCCGATCTTGCCAGTCAGCAGGTCACATCGCTGACCCGGCAATTGGAAAACCTGCAACTTCGGGAGACAGAAAGTGGTGTGGTTGTCACTTTGGGTGACGTCCTGTTTGCATCCGGTCAGGCCCAGTTAGTAGAAGGTGGCCGTTCCAGTCTCGAAGAAGTTGTCGATTTGTTGCAGACCGAACCGGACAAGAAAATCCGCGTAGAGGGCCATACGGATTCCATGGGCGACGCCGATGCAAATTTATTATTATCAGAACAACGTGCACAGGCTGTGCGTGAAGCATTGGTAAGTCTGGGTGTCGCCAGTGAGCGCGTATCGGCGCTGGGCATGGGGGAAGATTTTCCCATCGCCAGTAATGATGACGAAGACGGCCGGGCACGTAATCGCCGCGTGGATGTTATCCTGTTAGATAATTAACGATATCAATGAGATATGTTTCATGGTGTGGTTTTCTAGCAAATCATGAATATTTGTGTCTGTAAATTGAGTCGTTGGAATTTGGGACTTGCCAGAGACCTCACTTTGCGCTAATGTTAGCTTATCGCTATGGTTATTCTTGCTTATAAAATCGGAGTTTCCGACTAATGGCAGCGAGGGCTTCAAGACTCTCGCTGGTCTTACCTGATATTTGCTACATCCTGTTTCGCAATACCTCACTACATAACCACCCGCAACCGGTTCGCATGCTTGCGCACGGATTTTGCGTGTAACTCATCTCGTATAGGAGTAATACTATGTTTGAACACCAGCAGAATAAAATGGACGAACTGATCAAAGATAATGAAGACTTTCGTCGGATTTACAACCGTCACCAGGAACTTGACAAGCGCGTAACTGCTGCTGAACTGGGCACGGCTCCGATGGAAGACCTTGCATTGAATAAGTTGAAAAAAGAAAAGCTGTGGATAAAAGACAAGATTGCTGTTTTTATGAATGATGCTCAAGCCTGAAATCTTTTTCAAAATGAAATAAAGTACGGTCGGGAATATTCCCGACCGTTTTTTTTACCCGGAGTGAAATATTTATGCCAGTTTATGACTCTGTCCTGGATCTGATCGGCAACACCCCCATTGTTCGAATTAACCACCTGGATACAGGTCCGTGCAGTCTCTACATCAAGATGGAAAGTCAGAATCCCGGTGGTTCCATCAAGGATCGTATCGGGCTGAAAATGATTGAAGATGCCGAACAAGCCGGTTTGATCAGCCCGCGGCTCTCGTGTTCGCCGTCAATGCGCAAGGCA
>CBDTVF010000292.1:0-4510 GCA_965363775.1 uncultured Gammaproteobacteria bacterium | reverse complement strand
TTTTGCGACATCGTAGGCTTCATCGGCCATTTCAGCAGTCGCGTCATATGCCTCACCGGCCTTTTCACCTGCAGCATCATAGGCGTCGCCGGCTGCTTCACCGACGGCATTGGCAGCTTCACCCGCAGCTGCGGCTGCTTCGGTGCCGGCTGCCTTAACGTGCTCGACCGCTTCGGTAGCATGTTCCGCGGCAGCTTCACCGTGACCATCATCACTCTTACTGCACGCTGCCAGTGCAACGACCATTAACACCAAAACCAGACCAATAACTTTACTTTTCATGCTGTTAGCTCCATTTTTCTCTACCCCAATTATATGAGGAATCGTAGTAAATCACACATCTGCTATTAAAACCAACCAGAATTACTATTTCATCTCGGTATTCGTTGCAGGATTCATACCCTTCAAAAACTTAAACAGGTCGCTGTCGGTTGACAGGATGATGGTGGTCTTATCAGCAAAAATGGACTGATAGGACTGCATTGTTCGGGTAAATTCATAAAACTCTACGGATTCAGCACTCTGGTTGTAAGCCGCGGCATAAATCTCGGTAGCTTTCGCATCTGCAACACCACGAATCTCCTCAACCTCCCGGTAGGCTTCAGACTGAATCTTGTTCAGGTCACGAATACGGTTTCCGCGAATCCTGGCGGCTTCACCATTACCCTCTGAGAGGAATCGTTCCGCAATCTGACGGCGCTCGGAGATCATACGGTCATAGATTTTTGGCCGCACACTCTGATTGTAATTGATGCGTTTGAAACGGATGTCGAGCAGTTCGATTCCAAACACCTCGACCTTTTCTGCTGCAGCACTAAATATTTCAGCTTCAACCAGTTTACGTCCTTTGTGGATGGGCACCAGTGATCCCATTTTTAGTTCCTGCTGCGCCCCTGTCAGCAGTGAATCACGTAGGGGTATGCGATCTTTGGTTGTGCGTATGATTTCTATCAACTCATGCTTGGCGACAGCATTACGGGTTTCACTGCCTAAAATATCATCAAGACGGGATTGCGCACTGCGTTCGTCGCGCAGACGCAGAAAGTATTGCAATGGATCTACAATCCGCCAGCGTGCAAACAAGTCGACCGAAATATAGAGTTTATCCTTGGTTGGCATATCCGAGGGGGCGCCATCCCATTCCAATACCCGTTTGTCGATTGGGTTAACTTCCTGGATGAATGGTACCTTCACTTTGAGACCGGCTGTAACGATCGGTTCGCCCACTGGTTTACCAAACTGGGTGATGATCATCTGTTGTACTTCATTCACTGTATAGATTGAATTCATCAGTACAAAAGCAACCAAAGCCAGGAATACCAGGCCGATAATCTTTTTGACCTTACTCATGGCTTTTCTCCTTTCCGGGTATCGAGGTTGAGCAAGGGCAGAATTCCCTGTGTTTGTTCATCCACGATGATCTTGGACTCGATTTGCGGCAGGATCTCCTGCATGGTCTCGATGTAGATACGCCGGCGTGTCACCTCGGGGGCCTTGCTGTACTCTGCAAACAGGGCGTTGAAGCGACTGGCATCACCTTCCGCCTCGTTAATCCGCTTGAGTCGGTAGCCGTCTGCTTCGCGAATCCGCTGATCCTTCTCACCCTCGGCAAGCGGGATAACCTTGTTGTAATCGCGGCGGGCTTCGTTAATCAGTTTTTCCTTCTCCTGCTGGGCTTGGTTGACCTCGTTGAATGATTCCTGCACCGGTTCAGGCGGGTTGATGTTTTTCAATTGAACCTGGTCGATGCTGATACCCATTTCGTACTTCGTGGCGAGTGCCATCATTTTTTCCAGGGCTTCCGATTCAATCTCCTGTCGCCCGATGGTGATAACCTCGTCCACCGTGCGGTCACCGACCACTTCACGCATGACGGATTCGGATACGTGGCGCAGTGTACCCCGCGGTTCGCGTACTTCGAACAGGAATTTGGCCGGGTCTGCGACACGATACTGAACGACCCATTCCACTAACGCGGAATTCAAATCGCCTGTGACCATCTCTGTTTCCCGTCTGCCTTCCCTGGAACTCTGGAATGCATCTCGTGAGCCTGGTGTCGCAAATCCGAATTCCTGCTTCAGTTGCCGTTTCACCGGAACAATGGATGCCACATCAATGCCGAATGGCAGTTTGAAGTGCAAGCCGGACGGGACGTCTTTTACGTATTTGCCAAAGCGTTGAATGACGGCCACGGAGTCACTGGGTACCGTGTAAATGGCAGTCCATGCAGCAGCGGCAATCAGAATGAAGATGACAAAGCCAAATTTCCCGCCTGCACTGCCGCCACCGGGAATCATACTTTTAAGTCGCTGTCGTCCTTGCTGGATCATTTCTTCCAGTTCCGAACCGGGTAAGCCGCCGTTACCCTGTTGGCCAGGCCGGCCGCTATTGTTTTGCCATGACATTGAAACACTCCCTCTCTTGCTCGTATTTAAGGCCTATTGTATACCCTTATGTAACAAACCTTTTGTGAAGCGGTCGGTCATCTCTCTATCAATAGTTTCTTTGCGGAAATCGAAACAGACTTAAATCGGGCTCGTGATTTCGCTGCCGCTCAAGTTCAATCTCATAAATGGCAAGACCCAAATTCTTTAAGAATGGTAGCGCAATCTCATCGTATTCGTACTTATTGTCATTAAACGTCTGGTTTTCATTGGTGTAAATCGTGGCAGACAGCAGGAATTCGATCTTATTCTCGAAATCGACAATGTAGGCCGAGTCGGTAAGGAAGCCATAAGCATCACCGACCTTGTTGAATATGCGGATATGGGGCGTGATCACTTTGGCATTACCGCCGTACATGAAAAATTTTACATAGCCTTGCGGGTACTGGTCAGAATTTCTGTAGGCCTCGATATCACTCTCCCCAGGGTACATCGACATATACTGATACAAAAATCGGTAGTCATCCTCATTGAGGTTAAGACGTCTTTCAGACTCGGCACTTTCCGGAAACATCAGGTTTTTTACGAAGTCATGTTGGTCCTGTAACCCGTAAGCGTTTTTTTCAGCAAAATCCTTGGGACGCTGCTGGCGCATACCATCGACTATCTCTGCAACACCCAACAACTCAGGAGTGGCACCGTAATAGTTGACCTGACTATGAGCAGCAGCCTGCTCATGGACCAGTTCATCACCATTAGTGAATCTGACTGGATTCGTCCATTGGTTTTCGTCCTTGCTCAAGGCGATTTCAAGACGGTGGACAATACGGGTATCGTTGTAAGCCCTGTTTCGGAGTGACTCATTAAGCTCCTGCTGGCCAATAAATTCGTATAGGCGGTTGAATGCATCGTTGTCGCTTACCAGCAGAATCTTGCGGGTATAGTTGCCGACGGATGGCAGTCCGGTTGGTGAGGTTTCATCTGTTTTGGCCTCTGTTTGATAAGCGGCAGCCGAACCGGTCAACATCGTGGTATCGCGATCAAGACCCTCTATACTCAAACGGTTCAGTTTCTCAAGCGCCAGCGCTGCGGTGGGCAGTTTGACGGTACTTGCAGGGTAGAAGTACTCCCGCGGATTCACCCTGTATTTGAACGATTTGAATGAAGGATGATTTTCAGCATCACGGTCTATCTGTGTGTAAATGATCTGAACGCGGTACTTTTCAGGATTCTGCATCACAGTACCGAAGCTGTCAGTTTGTGAGGTGAGCAGGGACTCGATTGAGTCTTCCCAGGTTTCCGGTCGATTGCAGGCTGTAGTCATGGCAAATATTAAGACAATGATAGCGATACGCATGGCGGCATTGTCGCACATTCGATGAGAGTGACAGTGCTATTGTTGGCGGTCTGGCATTGGAGAGTGCAAAATAGATAAATCACAACCGGTACATTGATTGAGAGACTTTATTATGGCCAATGAACATTTCTTCCCCGACATCGAACCGTTTGAAACCGGCACCCTCAAAGTTGATGACATTCATGAATTGTATTGGGAGCAATGTGGTAACCCCGAAGGCGAACCGATTCTGTTTCTGCACGGTGGTCCTGGTGCCGGGTGTTCGGAGCATGATCGCTGTTTTTTTGACCCGCAGCATTTTCGCATCATTTTATTTGACCAGCGTGGCAGCGGTCGATCCCGACCAGTGGGTGATCTGACCGATAATACGATGGCTTTTACGGCCAAGGATATCGAGCAGTTGCGCGAACGACTGGGTATCAGTCGCTGGCATGTATTTGGCGGATCTTATGGCAGCACGATTGCGCTTTATTATGCGCAAGAATTCCCGCAACGCTGCAAGAGCCTTGTATTGCGTGGTATCTGGTTATTACGTGAGGAGGAAATCGACTGGTGGATTTACCGTATTCGCATGATCCAACCCGAGCTGTGGTCAGAGTTTGCCGGATTTATTCCGAAAGCTGAACGCGGTGACCTGCTGGAGGCCTACTGGAGGCGCCTGACTGGTAAAGACCGTCAACTGGCGCTGGAAGCAGCCAAACGCTGGACCATTTACGAAACGGCTTGTTGTACATTATTGCCGAACGTGGAATTCACCAGCCATTTTGCC
>CBDTVF010000291.1:0-4523 GCA_965363775.1 uncultured Gammaproteobacteria bacterium | reverse complement strand
CAGCCGGGGCACAGTGTTGTTGCCTGCAAAAGCCGGGAGTGAATACGAATATGAATTTTTACCTTAGGGTTGACATTGCACTTTAGTGTTAGCATATCCTGATGAATTCTGATTCCCGAAATTGGCTGATGTTGGCCATAGTGGTTGTTGGTTGCTGGCTGGTCTATTTGCTGGCGCCGGTGATCACTCCTTTTGCCATTTCCGCAGTACTGGCTTACTTTGGCGACCCGCTGGTTGATCGTTTACAGAAAGTTTCCGTATGGCGGTGGAAAGTCGGAAGGACAGTGGCTGTCACTATTGTATTTGTTTTGATGGTGTCATTGTTGACCATCGTGCTGCTGATAATTGTGCCGTTGCTGGTTGAGCAGGTTCGTCTGCTGGTACATCGTTTACCGGAATGGATAGAGTGGTTTTCCGATGTTGCGCTGCCATGGTTGGCAAACAAGGCGGGTTTCGAATTAAAGGATTTCAATTCTTCAGAGTTTTCTGAAATGCTGAAGGATTACTGGCGGGAAATCAGCGGGGCCGCCTTTAAGGTGATGGACGTCATTTCACGGGGTGGTATGGCGATAGTGGCCTTGTTGACCAATCTTGTTCTGATTCCGGTGGTTACGTTTTATTTGCTCAGGGATTGGGACCTTCTCATCCGCGCCATACATGATTTGCTGCCACGAAGTATGGAAGCCGAAATCAGCCGGTTGGCGAGCGATGTGGATAAGGTTCTGAGTGCTTTTTTACGTGGTCAGTTAATGGTCATGATAGCGCTGGGTGTGATTTACACCGTCGGCTTGTCGTTGCTGGGGCTTGAATTTGCCAGCCTGATAGGAATGGGTGCCGGCTTGCTCAGTATCGTCCCTTACCTGGGTTCGATTGTCGGGGTACTTGTTGCTGCGGGTGCCGCGATTTTTCAGTTCCAGGATGCGTTCCACCTGGTCATGGTTTTACTCGTTTTCGGTGTGGGCCAGTCGGCTGAAGGTATGTACCTGACCCCGAAACTGGTTGGTGATCAGATTGGCTTACATCCTGTCACCGTTATTTTTGCAGTATTGGCTGGCGGGCAGTTGTTTGGTTTTCTCGGTATCTTGCTGGCATTGCCGGTTGCTGCAGTGCTTAATGTCCTGGTTCGGCACATACATGATAGATACCGGCAAAGCGATCTGTATAACGCACCGGTCGACTCGGACGAATGATATAAGTATGCTGTTTTCTCCTCAAATTCCCTTACCGCTGATGCCACGACGGGACAGTCGTTTTGAAGATTTTGTCGGTGGACCCAACCATGCGGTTGTCGAAGCTTTAAAGCACATGCCTGATGAACCGTGTTCTCATGTTTTTCTGTATGGCGGCGAAGGAAGTGGTAAAACACATCTGCTCAACGCCTTGTGCCACGAGACCCGCGAACGGCAAGGGCGTGCATTTTACCTGGCTTTGAAGCGTTTGCCGAAGGATGCCATTGCATCCTTGCAGGGGCTTGAAAACCTGGACCTTGTATGCGTTGACGATCTGCATGTCATCGCCGGTGATGAGGCATGGGAAGAAGCATTATTTCATTGTTTTAACCGTATCAAACAGGCCAACGGTCGCCTGCTTGTCAGTAGCCGGAAACGTCTGTCGGCATTAAACCTTGGCTTACCGGATCTTGCTTCCCGATTGGCCTGGGGTTTACGCTTACCGCTGTTACCGCTGGAGGACAATGACAAATTGAAAGTCATCAATCTTCACAGTGATGCACTCGGGCTCAGTTTGCCTGAAGATGTTCAGCAATACCTTTTGAAACACCATGATCGAAGTATGGCCGCATTGATCCAGACCGTGGAGAATCTGCACCGGGCAGCATTAACCAATAAGCGTAGAATAACCATACCGCTTGCACGTGAAGTGCTCAAAGCGGGCAGGGAGTAAAGGCGCCTTGCAATTTACCGGATCGATTATCACAAAAATTAACAAACACACAAGAGAGTGCAAATAAATATGCTGACAAAAGCTGAGATTACCCGCAACTGGTTACCACGATATACCGGCATGCCGCTGGATGAATTTGGTGAGTACATTCTGGTCACCAATTTTGGTAACTATGTGCGTCGTTTCGCGAAAATATTTGGCTCTAAAATTTATGGTGAAGATCGAACCATGCAGGCCACCACCAATGCGGACGGGTTGACCATCATCAATTACGGTATGGGTTCGAGTAACGCTGCTACCATCATGGACCTGTTGGCAGCGGTTGCTCCTAAAGCTGTATTGTTCCTGGGGAAATGTGGTGGTTTGAAAAAATCCACGGAAATAGGTCACTTTATTTTGCCGATAGCAGCCATCCGTGGTGAGGGAACCAGTGATGACTACTTCCCGCCCGAAGTACCGGCTTTACCTTCCTTTAAATTGCACAAATTCGTTTCAGACAAGATTCTGGCCCATGGTGTTGATTACCGGACCGGTGTCGTTTACACCACCAATCGCCGGGTATGGGAGCATGACGAGGCATTCCATAAACGATTGCATGACATGACCTGTATCGGTATTGATATGGAAACGGCTACCCTGTTTATAGTTGGCCATGCCAATGCGATTGCGCACGGGGCACTGTTGTTGGTATCAGACGTGCCGGTGACACCCGATGGTGTAAAAACTGAGGCATCCGACAAGAAGGTCACCGCCAACTGGGTTGATCTGCATCTTCAAATTGGAATCGAAGCCATGACCGAACTTGGCAAAAAGGGCGAACAGATCAAACATCTTCGCTTTTAGGTTTTCGCCATTAGGTATGCATAAAAAAGGGCCGCAACAGCGGCCCTCTTTCTGCCCGGATAAAGGCTATTTGAAAGTCATCGTGCTGTCTATGACCAATCCATCGGCGGTGAAACGCATATCGACACGGGAGCGACCGAGCATGTCAATGTATGCCTCCTGAATTTCTTTGTGGTACTCACGGTACTGATTGTGGCCGCCTTCCATTTTATCTGTGAGTGCTGCCTGAATCTCCATTTGCTTCGCCATGTCATGTGAGATTGACAAAAATGTACCATCATTCTGAGGCTTTGCTGACATGAAATCTTCAAGGTCACCAGCATGCTGTTCGCCCACAGCCGCACCGATGGCGGTATCCCCCATTAACGCGAATACATCAATACCTTCGAGCGGTAAAATGTCTGACGGAATCCTGACGGGTTCAGACTGGTTGGCCAGATCAAGGGTATCGAATCCGGGCACCATCATGCTCGCCATTCCGACAAACATTTCAGGCTTGTCGACATGAAGGGCCAGCAGGCCTTTGCCCTGGATGATTTCTTCAGTGGGGTCAAAATCATCCATTCTGACGCGTATACCATTCAGGTTGTTAACCATTGGAGGCATCGGGATATTGATCTGTGTTACCAGTTCTTTGGCACTCTGGTTCAATTCCTGCAGCATCTCGCATTGGTAAGGTGTCGCGATAATACTGTTGGCTTTTTCAAGCACGAAATTGCGTAATTTACCAACCTGGACAGCAAGTGAAGCGGAAAGCAGGTAATCACCTTCTGCAGCAACCGGTGTATCGGATACCAGCATAGCGAGGCCACTGGCCAGCGTGCCTTCCAGTTCCAAGTCATAACGTGTGGAAATTTCATCGGCTGTAAACCGGGTAGCACCTGCAGTCATACGCGGTGCCATCGCAACCATCGATTTGATCTCGGCAACACAAACAGCATCGAGTGCCGCGAGATGAGTTGTCACTTCCGATCCGAGGGACATACGGGTGGGGCTGTTTTCATTAAATATTTCGTCGGACATTTTCTGAAGATCCATGATGCCTGAACCATAACCGGAATAACCTTTTTCCTTGTTCAGAACAGCCAGGCTGTTGGTCGAGGCCATGCTTTCAGCTGGTAATTCCTGACCCAGCAAAGATGTCAGCATGCTGTCTTCGGCACTGACAGGAAACGCGGACATAATAAATTGTTGGTCAAGAATGGCGATATACATACCCATAGGACTGTCATTGTCATCGTCGACGGCGCGCCAATAGTTAACACCATTAAATGTCATGACCGGTAATTGGGTGCCCATCTTGGCTTCAATGAGGCCAATTGCATTTCTTAGTTCCTGCGCATCATTTAACTCAAGCCGTATGACCGGAAACACACCCATCCCATAAAAAGCATAATGCGCTTGCATGTCCATTCCGAACTTTTCGAGGTTCTCTGCGCTCAGGTCACCACCGAGTGCGTCAAGAATCGCCGCCGCCAACTGGGCCATTGCATTATCCTGGAATTCACCGGCTGCAAAATCATTTTGAAATTGTTCAACCTGTTTTGACACCACATCCATTACCGGTTGAAAGCGTGTCACATAGGCATCGGTGATTTCTTCTGGCACCGATTCAAGGTCGGCAAACACATAGGGAGTATCAGCCGGGACATAGGCGAGCAGCGGATTGGTGTTTTCACTAACAGCAACTACGGCTTCATCAGAATCCTTGCTGCAGGCTGTAAAAATCAGTGTAGCGCTTACAATGATTGCTAATGTTCGGGTCAGTTTCATGGTTC
>CBDTVF010000290.1:0-4535 GCA_965363775.1 uncultured Gammaproteobacteria bacterium | reverse complement strand
TTCAGCCAGTTTGCCGACAAGTTCTGTTTTCAATTGAACGACACCCATCCGGCCATCGCCGTACCGGAACTGATGCGTTTGTTAATGGACGAACATGACTTTGGCTGGGATCGGGCCTGGGAGATCACCACATCCACCATGGCTTATACCAATCACACATTGCTGCCTGAGGCCCTGGAAACATGGCCGGTTGCAATGTTTAAGCACATGTTGCCACGGATATTGGAGATTATCTACGAGATCAATGCGCGTTTTCTTTCCGAAGTCAGCCTGCGCTGGCCCGGTGACCTGCAAGTGCTGGAGCGTATGTCTCTGATCAAAGAAGGCCAGGAGAAGATGGTTCGTATGGCCTATCTTGCCATCGTCGGCAGTTTCTCGGTCAATGGCGTGGCTGAATTGCATTCGCGTCTGTTAACAGAGGGTTTATTTAACGACTTTGCCAATCTATGGCCGGACAAGTTCAACAACAAAACCAATGGCGTTACCCAGCGCCGCTGGATGGCTGGTTGCAACCCCGGTCTTTCCGATTTGATCTCCGGTCGAATTGGAGAGGGCTGGATCACCGACCTTGACCAACTTGAACAACTTGAGCCATTGGCTAAAGACAGTACATTCCAGCAAGAATGGCGTGCGGTCAAGCAAGCCAATAAAGTTCGGCTTGCCGCCAATATTGAGAGCAAGACAGGGCTTCACGTCGACCCACTGATGATGTTCGATGTGCAGGTTAAACGTATCCATGAATACAAACGCCAATTACTGAACGTGTTACATGCGATACACCTGTATGACCGGATTCAACGCGGTGACGGTGATGATTTACCACCCCGGGTAATTATTATTGGTGGCAAAGCTGCTCCGGGATATGAGATGGCCAAGAGCCAGATCAAGTTGATCAACAACGTGGCCCGGGTGATCAATACAGATCCGGCCATGCGGGGGCGTTTACAACTGTTGTTTTACCCGGATTACAACGTGTCAGCCATGGAGCTTATTTGCCCTGCAGCGGATTTATCCGAGCAGATATCAACAGCCGGAAAAGAGGCCTCCGGCACCGGCAATATGAAATTCATGATGAACGGTGCGGTCACCATCGGCACACTGGATGGTGCAAATGTGGAAATACTGGAAGCCGTCGGTGAAGAGAACTTTTTCCTGTTCGGCTTGACGGTCGATGAGATACCCGCCATCAGGGAACACTATAATCCGCAGTCCCTCATCGATAACGACAGGGATTTCAGACGTGTCATGCGCTTGCTTGATAACGGTCACTTCAACCATTTTGAACCCGGCATAATGGATGCTGTGATTGCGGCAGTGCGTAACCCGCATGATCCATGGATGACAGCAGCAGATTTCCGTAGCTTTATTGATGCCCAGGAGGCTGTGGGTATGGCCTATAAAGACCAGCAACACTGGACTCGTATGAGCATTCTGAACAGTGCCAAATCCGGGCGGTTTTCCACTGATCGCACCATGCGGGATTACAATCGGGATATCTGGCACCTGGATGAAATAACACCCGGGGAATCATGATTCAGGCTGGAAGTCCACAACGACTGGGTGCTCACTGGGACGCAGACGGTGTAAATTTTGCATTGTATTCTTCGGCTGCCGAGGCCATTGAACTTTGCTTGTTTGATAGTTCCGGTCAGCAGACACAATGTTTCTATTTGCCGGCCAATGATGATGGTGTCTGGCATGGTTTTTTGCCCGGTTGCGAACCAGGCCAGCAATACGGCTATCGTGCCCACGGTCCATGGGTGCCGGAAGCCGGTCAGCGCTTCAACCCATCCAAGTTACTGATTGATCCATATGCCCGTGCTCTTGAGGGTTCGTTCCAATGGGCTGGTGCTTTGTATGATTATGATCATTCCACCACTCTGGATTCATTGCAGCCGAATCTGACCGACAGTGCAGCTTATATTCCAAAGTGTGTGGTCTGTGGGCCAACCGCAGCGCTTTCGGCAGAACGCCCATGTGTACCCTGGGCTGAAATGATTATCTACGAATCAAACGTGCGTGGTTACACCATGACTCACCCGGATATCCCGGAACATGAGCGTGGCAAGTTCCGTGGTATGAGCAATGCAAAAATACTTGAATATTTGAAGGCTCTTGGTATCACCTCCCTGGAGTTAATGCCGGTGCATGCCATGATTGACGAAGGTTTTCTTGTTGGTCGTGGTCTGAAGAATTTCTGGGGCTATAACAGCATTAATTTTTTCACCCCCGAATCCCGTTATGCGAGACAGGATGCAGTCCATGAGTTTCGGGAGATGGTAGACGCCATTCATGATGCGGGTATAGAAGTCATACAGGACGTGGTCTACAACCATACCGGAGAGGGCGGTGGCCGGGGACCAACACTCAGCTTTCGCGGTATTGATAACCTGTGTTACTACCGCACTGAACCTGGTGACCCCATTCGTTATGTTAATGACACCGGTTGTGGAAACACGCTGAATGTCGATCACCCGAGAGTGCAGGCAATGGTGCTGGACAGCCTGGTTTACTGGCATAAACAGATGGGAGTGGATGGCTTTAGATTTGACCTTGCACCCGTTCTGGGCAGGTCAATACTTGGTTTTGATCCGTCCCATGATCTTTTGCAGCGAATCAACAACGAAGCATCACTGGCAGATGCTAAATTGATCGCTGAACCCTGGGATCCGGGTCCTGGCGGTTATCACCTGGGTCAGTTTCCATCACGCTGGGCAGAATGGAATGACCGCTATCGTGATTCGGTGCGACGATTCTGGCGTGGAGATAAAGGCCAGTTAAGCAGTCTCGCCAGAAACCTGCACGGTTCATCTGATATTTTTGAAGCGAGTGGGCGACCACCACAGGCCAGCATTAATTTTGTTACCTCCCACGATGGTTTTACCCTCAAGGACCTGGTCAGTTATGAAGCTCGGCATAACGAGGCCAACGGAGAAGAAAACCGCGACGGTCATGCGCATAACTTCAGTAGCAACCATGGTGTCGAAGGCGAATCCATGGAAGTTGCGATCAATCAGCTGAGATGCAGGCAGCGTTTGAATATCCTGACCACGTTGTTGTTATCGAAAGGTACACCGATGCTGCTCGCAGGTGATGAGTTTGGTAATTCCCAGGGTGGCAACAACAACGCCTATGCCCAGGACAATGAAACGGGTTGGGTGGACTGGAGTGGGGTGGCTAAAACCCCTGATTTTCTGGAGTCTGTTCAAAAGTTGATACAGATACGCCGTTCAATGCCCCATACCAAGCGTAAAAGCTACCCACACGGGCATGATTACAATGGTGACGGTTGGCGGGACATAGAGTGGCTTCATCATGACGGTGGCCGAATGCAGGAACAGGACTGGCGTGACGGTCGTGCCATGACAGTGTTGTTCCCCGAAGCTGATGGTTCCCGACCCGATGGAGAGGACTCTCCTCCTCAACATGGTTTGATAGCGGTTGCCATTATGTTGAATGCTGATGCAGCACCCCGGGATTTCGTTTTACCGGAAATTTCTCCAATGGGTAGTTGGGATATCGAGTTTCATAGTACGGCTTTAGAGCCACCGCAAACAGGTCCGGCATCATGGTGTCTTACTTCGCGATCGGTTATTTGTGCGTTTTGTCGTGTAGAAGAAGCTTCTGTTTTAGTCGAATGATAAACATAACGAGAATACCAGAATGATCGAAACAATCATCATTGACCAACGCTTTCACGGGCCATCCTGTTCCGGGAATGGGGGTTATTCATGTGGCATGCTTGGTAGGAATATTGAAGGGCCTGCTGCCGTCAGGTTACGTATACCACCACCACTTGATACACCCATGAAACTGTATCAAAAAGAGCAGGGCCTGGAACTCATTCACGGCAATGAACTGGTGGCAACCGCTCGACCGACTGAGTTGGATATTGATATCCCTGTTCCCCCGGATTTCGCGGGAGCGCAGGCTGCATCACGTCGTTACCGGGGTCTCGAGTCACATTTTTATCCCGGGTGCTTTGTTTGTGGTCCGGAGCGTGAACAGGGTGACGGGTTGAGAGTCTTTGCGGGTCCCGTTGAACCCAATGATGGTCCTGAAGGTATGGTTGCTGCTGTATGGGTACCAGATGAATCGCTGCTTGATTCGTCAGGATTTATATCAACACAGTATCTATGGGCAGTACTTGATTGTCCTGGCGCTTATGCATTCGATGAACCCGAAACGGGAGCCATCCTGCTGGGCGAACTTGCCGTGTCGATCAAGGGACGTGTTAGTGCAGGTGAGAAATGCGTCCTGATTGGTTGGCAAATCAGCCATGAGGGTCGAAAGCATTACACCGGTACGGCATTGTTCGGTGGATCGGGTGTCTGCCAGGCCGTGGGTTACGCCACCTGGTTTGAAGTTCCGACAACTCCGGATTTGGCGGGTGATGAATTGGGACAAATGGATGCGTAAATTTTATTCACGTTGGAAGCTGAATAGAATCCGTGCCACGTAGGGTGGGTAACTTGTTACCCACGTTTTCATAACCACGAACGAAGGGTTCGATGCGGGAATTACATACCCGTGGG
>CBDTVF010000289.1:0-4566 GCA_965363775.1 uncultured Gammaproteobacteria bacterium | reverse complement strand
GTTTATGCACCCGTTGACGGCATGTTGGACAAACGTCTCTACCAGATAGGTGAACGACCGCAGCAAGGCGCAACCGTCAGCGTGATACTGGACGCTTCAAGAACTTATGCACGTATATATGTACCTGAACCATTGCGATCTTCGGTACAACCAGGCAAACAACTGGATGTGCGTGTTGACGGTATTGAACGATCAATCACCGGTACGGTACGTTGGGTATCGGCAGATGCCAGTTTCACACCCTACTTTGCACTCACAGAACATGACCGTTCACGTTTAAGTTACCTGGCGGAGGTCGATGTACCGGAAGCATCCGCCCTGCCATCAGGTGTGCCACTTGAAGTCGATTTCCCGGTCAGCGATGTCATCAATAACTGACCTGGCAATGACTGACTTAGCCATACAAGCCAATCACCTTGACAAGACTTTCGGCAAGGTCCGGGCTGTACGTGACCTGAACCTGCAGGTTCCGAGATCCCGCATCTATGGTTTTCTTGGCCCCAATGGCTCGGGGAAGACCACCGCGATACGTATGTTGTGCGGACTCCTCACGCCGACTGCCGGTGACATCAACGTACTGGGTTATTCCATTCCTGAAGAAGCCGAGGCACTGCGTTTGAAGGTTGGTTACATGACGCAGAAATTCTCACTGTTTGGTGACCTGACCGTTGGCGAAAACCTGCAGTTCATGGCTGATATCTACACGCTGGATCGCAAGCTCAAACACCAGAGGATCGGACAGGCCATTGAACGTTATGAACTGGACAACCTGGTTAAACAGCGGGCAGACACACTCAGTGGTGGTCAGAAACAGCGCCTGGCCCTGGCCGGCTCAACACTACACGAGCCGGAATTGTTGTTTCTCGACGAGCCGACCAGTGCAGTTGATCCGGAGAACCGGCGTTCATTCTGGGAGTCCCTGTTTGACCTCGTAGCCGAAGGCACGACCATCCTGGTATCCACGCATTACATGGACGAGGCCGAGCGCTGTCATGCGCTGGCGATACTGGATGAGGGCTCACTGGTCGCAGAGGGCAGCCCGGAAGAACTGCAAGACGGGATCGATGCCACCATTGTGCTTGTCGAATCTGATCAGCCACGCAGGGTGGGAAAAATGCTGGAACAACAGCCATTCGTTCATAGCTCCGCCCAAGTGGGTAACGTGCTTCGCGTGATGGTTTCCATCGATCAACCCTCACCTGAAAAGACCATACGTGATGTCATCACGCGTGAGGGGCTGAACCTGAAACACGTCACCACTGCCAGGCCAGGACTGGAAGATGTCTTCGTTGCTGCAACGCGAGCAAGGAAAGACAACACATGAAATCGTTACAACGAATCCTTGCTGTCGTCAGGAAAGAGGTGAGGCAGTTACGTCGCGACCGGTTGACATTCGGCATGATCATTGGCATTCCTGTAATCCAGTTGTTGATGTTTGGTTATGCCATCAACATGGATGTGCGCAACCTGGATTCAGCTGTTGCCGACCTGTCTTCCACCTCGGCGTCCCGCCAGATGGTCATGGACATGGCGGAAACCCAAATTATCAAAGTGATCAGGCAAGTCGATTCTGCTGAAGAGCTCGAGCACATGCTGCGCAAGGGGGAGATCAGTGTTGGCATTTTCATTCCAGCGGATTTTGATCGCCGTTTACAACAAGCTGACCGGTCTGCAATGCAATTACTGGTGGATGGCTCTGACACCGTGGTCCAGAGTGCCGCAGCCCAACTTGCAAAGGTCGCGCAATCCAGAGTCTCTCCCTATAACGACCGCCCGCCGACGATGGAGCTTCGAACATACTACAACCCGGAACGACGTTCACCCGTCAATACGGTGCCCGGTCTCATAGGCGTCATCCTGACCATGACGATGATCATGTTTACCGCCGTTGCCATTGTTCGGGAACGCGAACGCGGTAATCTGGAAATGCTGATTACCACACCGGTTAAAACATCAGAACTGATGTTGGCCAAAATCACACCTTATGTATTTATCGGGCTGTTGCAGGTCACGCTGGTGTTATGGCTTGGTCGCTTTCTGTTTCAGGTGCCAATGGCTGGCAGTTTGTTGGATACTTATATCATCTGTCTTTTATTTATCATAGCCAACCTGGCCCTGGGACTCGTAATTTCAACCCTGGTCAGCACCCAGTTCCAGGCCATGCAGCTAAGTTTTTTTGTTCTACTGCCTTCTATCCTGTTATCCGGTTTTATGTTTCCTTTTGCCGGTATGCCACGCCCCGCCCAGATTATTGCAGAAGCACTACCATTAACGCACTTCATACGCTTGATCCGTGGTGTCATGTTACGTGGAGCCAGTCTGCAGGAACTATTGGGTGAATTGTATGTTTTGGGTGGCTTTATTGTGGTCCTGATGACCCTGGCCATCATGCGGTTCAGTAAACGGTTGGATTAAGCTTTTAACACAGCAGCCTTTACCGATATAATACTTGTCAACAACAAGTATCTGGGAAAACAGATGAGCGAAACAGCGACTGAACGTGAAGTCATGGAATATGACGCAATCATCGTCGGGGCGGGTCCGGCAGGTCTGGCCTGTGCCATTCGCCTCAAACAGCTCAAACCGGACTTGATGGTCGCCGTGATCGAAAAGAGTGCCGACATCGGTGCGCATATCCTCTCAGGTGCAGTTATTGAACCCGGCCCGTTGGATGAGCTACTACCGGGTTGGCGGGATAAACCACCGGCCATTTGTATACCGGTTGAGCATGATGAGATCGCTTTTCTGACCGCCACGAAAAGACTCAGGATTCCAACCCCGCCGCAACAGAAAAACCACGGCAACTACATCGTTTCCCTGGGGGCCATGTGCGCCTGGATGGCGCCACAGGCCGAAGACCTGGGTGTTGATATTTTCCCGGGTTATGCAGCATCTGCAATTCACTACCTGGAGGATGGCGCGGTCGGTGGTGTCATCATCGGTGACATGGGTGTAAGCCTGGAAGGCCAGCCTAAAGACACCTATATGCAGGGTATCGAAATCCATGCTCCGGTAACGGTAATGGCAGAAGGCTGTCGTGGACACCTGAGCAAACAACTGATTTCCAAATTCAAACTGGATGCTGATTCAGACCCGCAGGCTTACGGTATCGGTATCAAAGAACTCTGGCAGGTGGCACCGGGCAAGTGTAAACCGGGCTTGGTGAACCACAGTCTTGGCTGGCCACTCGATACCAAGACCTACGGCGGCAGCTTTATCTACCATATGGACAATGATCGTGTGGCGGTCGGCTTCGTCTGCGCACTGGATTATTCAGACCCTGAATTCTCCCCGTTTGAAGCCTTTCAGCAATTCAAACATCACCCGAGTGTCAAACCGCTGTTTGAAGGTGGTGAAATCCTGTCAGGTGGTGCACGCACGATCATCGAGGGCGGCGCACAGTCCCTGCCAAAAACAGAGGTCCCGGGCGCCTTGTTGATCGGGGATGCAGCGGGCTTGCTCAATTTGCCCAAGATCAAAGGTACCCACCAGGCCCTCAGGTCCGGTATGCTGGCCGCTGAACACATTGCAGACAAGGGCAATGGCAATGGCTTCGATAAAGCCCTTCGCGCTTCGCCGATCATGCAAGAACTACACAAGGTGCGCAATATTCGCCCCGGCTTTAATAAAGGCCTGTGGCGGGGATTGATCACAGCAGGTATTGAGACGATAACCGCCGGCAAGTTACCCCGAACCTTACGCAATCACGACGATTATTCTTCATTGACCAAATTGCAGGATATGAAACCGGTAGAGCGTCAGTGGGTCAAACGTGACCTCGCTCCACGTGACCGCCTCGCATCTGTCTATTTTGCCGGAACCGATCACGATGAAGATCAGCTGGTGCATCTGCAAATTCTCGATCCGGATGTCTGTGTCACGCGTTGTACTGAAGAATATGGCAATCCCTGCACGCTTTTCTGCCCGGCAGAGGTCTATGAAATGGTGGAAGATACCGATTCTGCGGCAGGCAAGCGGTTACAGATCAATGCAGCCAATTGTGTTCACTGTAAAACATGTGATATCAAGGATCCGTACCAGATCATCAACTGGGTTACACCGGAAGGTGGCAGTGGTCCCAATTACCAGAATCTCTAATCAAAGACTGAACATTAAGGAAATCTCATGAAAATATTGGTTGGTATAAAAAGAGTCGTCGATTACAACGTTCGAATCCGGGTCAAGTCGGATGGCAGTGGTGTTGATACCGACGGCGTAAAAATGAGCATTAACCCTTTTGATGAGATTGCACTGGAAGAGGCCCTGAGAATTCGTGAAGCAGGTCAGGCCGAAGAGGTCATTGTTGTTTCACTGGGTGGAAACGCCTGTCAGCAGCAATTGAGAACCGGACTCGCCATGGGGGCAGACCGGGCCATTCAGATTGACAGCGATGAGAACCAACAACCGCTGACTGTCGCGCGGGCTTTTCTGAAAATAGCGGAAAAAGAACAAGCCGGCCTGGTTTTACTCGGCAAACAGGCCATTGATGACGATAACTCACAAACCGCCCAAATGATGGCTGCTTTGTGGGATCGCCCGCAAGCTACCTTTGCATCTGGAATGACC
>CBDTVF010000288.1:0-4572 GCA_965363775.1 uncultured Gammaproteobacteria bacterium | reverse complement strand
GGGTGTGAACGGTGCTTCGCCTATGCCTGGCACGGCCAGTTCGACAAACTGGCCTGCCGCAAAAGGTATCGGCTCCACCGGACGAATCGTAAACGTCTTTATGTCAGGCGTCTCGTCCTCAATCCGCTCGATAACCGCTGGAATGGGCATGTAGAGCGTCGCATTCATCGACGGCCCTCCTTAATACATCTCGGATATCAATATTGGCAATGCAGGCTTCGGTGCAGCGCCCGCACCCGTCACAGGCATATCGATCCAGTACCTGTGGAAAAAAACTGAATTTTTTGTCGAAGCGGTTACGTAAACGCTCCGCACGTAATGGCCGCGGATTACCACCACCGGCGGTGGCCGCAAAGCCGGAATACAGACAGGCGTCCCAAAGCTTGCTGCGTGCCGGGGTACCATCTGCATCGTAACCATCGGCCAGCAGGAAACAGTGACAGGTGCAGCAAATGAAGTTGCATGCACCGCATTCGACGCAATCCTCGGCGAAATCTTTCCATAGACCGGATTCGAAGGTCGATTCGATCGCATTGCGCCAATCTGTGCCGGGTTTCACACCGTGTGCCTTGCTGTGTTCGACCAGTTCCTGGTAGCGCCTGGATCTTTGTTCTTCGAGAGTTTCGAGTAATTCCGGACCCGCCGGTTCGAGGTATTGCCTTGCTGTACTCAAAAGCTGTTCGCCGCGTTCGCTACCGTCTTCAAAAACGTAGCCGGCAGATGTTGATGCGATGTTGATGTCGTATCCATCTTTGGCATAGGGTTGTTCACCCACCGCCGGGCAGAAACAGACATCAAGCTGGTCGTTGCAGTCGGTGGAAACCAGGATGGTTTTTTTGCGTGATTCTGAATAGTACGGATCTGGTGCCACACCGTTCAAAAATACGTGATCGAAGATAGCAAGTGACGACAGGTCGCAGTTTTTAACACCAAACACGATACGTTCCGGCATGGGTTCGCGGTTTTCCGGATCTTTCCATCTGCCGACAAATTCACGAGCGGGGAAAAATAACGCTTTAAGGGGTTCGGTTTGGCGGAAATCACCAAGCGTGTGATGTTCTGGCTGCCATGTTGACGTCCGAGCGAGTCGATAATGACCATTTCCTGCATTTTTCAGAGCGTAAATATCCCGCTCTTTGGCCAAGAAATTCAGGATTTCATCCAGACTACTCGAAATACCTATCGTCCATTTCATGTCCGTTGGTTCCGTACTGTCTTCTATCTGGATTATCTACCTGAAAAATCCAATTTAACTTGATCTAGATCAATTAAAAAATCGATTTTTATGCTAGGAAAAATAAATATTTATGGCGGTTTTAAAACAAAGGAGTATCATGGATACTGGTTATACAGGGAGCTTGTAAATCAGACTGAATTTTCCTGTTTAGCGACTCAATCCGGCGTTTATTCCGGCGTTGTAATACCACTGAGTTCCAGGCGCATCAATAGAAGTTCATCGCCTTGTTTCAGATTGACCTGCCAGCTATCGCATGACCCACACAACAAGCGGTTGACCTGGGCCTCACCGCTGGCGCCACAACTGCGGCATTCAACCACGATCGGACCTGTTTCTATCTCCAGTTCAGCATTTTTTGCGACCGTTTCCGCACGCGCAACCTCATATGCCCTGCTTAGCAATTCTGGTTCAACACCTGACAAGGGACCTATAGAGAGTAATATGCTGTCTACCTGACTGGCCCCCTTGTCGCGTGCAATTTTTTCCACCTGGCTGATCAGACCCTGACAAATAGACATTTCGTGCACGGTGTATATCCTCCATCTTTGACTAAGACATATTGTTCAATGCAATAACGACAACGTTGTTCGGACGCTGACAATATACAATCTTCTTTTATAGTTCTAGCAAAACCGCTATATTGCGCGTTCGTTAATTTTCCCCTGTCTGAATAATTTTAATAAAGGACATGTTATGAGTTACGTTATCATCGCCGGCGTCATTCTGATTCACATTGCGTTCATTCTGTACTCTGTATTTATTTACAAAGAACACAAATATAAAAGAGCCACAAAAGGCCTCTTGGTATTTATTACTGCAGCGGTACTATTTGATATATCTGCAACTGTCTGCATGATGATAGGAACGGCAGAAAAATACTTCAGCTTACACGGAATACTTGGCTATACGGCCCTGGCGGTGATGGTCACCGACGCCATTTTTATCTGGAGACACTACAACAAATTTGGCAGTGAAGTCCCTTTCAGCAAGACACTCAACAGAAACTCCAAACTTGGCTATGTTTTGTGGCTGATTGCGTTTTTTACCGGCGAAATGCTGGCCGTTATGAACCATCAGGCAGCCTGATTATTTAAGAACCCTACACTATCCGGATACAGACACATCCGGGACTTCCTTACCATGTTCAAACAGTACAATCAGTACTGGCACCAAAACCAGCGTAATCGCGGTGGCATAGCCCCTGCACCCCTGACTTGCCTGGGGTGTAAGCATCCAGCCCACAATGTTGCTCATTAGAAGCTTTCGTATTACCGGTTTAATTACAATGTGATACGTGTTACTTTATCTGTATATTGAATACTATTAGCAATGTTCAAATCACCTTCAGGGAGAGAAAAAATGACTGGAACGAATGCTTTTAAATTCGGGTTGGCAATTGCCTGCCTGCTTTTCAGTACCCTCGTTAAAGCAGATGTTTATCAGGTCACTGGCGGAAACTTTACCTCCCTGAATGGTACTGCATACACAACATCCATGAAGGTCACTGGAGAAATCACCACCAGTGGTCCGATTCCAGCCAATTCTGTTAATTACGATATTTCCCCACTAGTCACTGCTTTTTCATTCACTGATGGGGTCCAAACCGTTGACAATTTAAATGGTGTTTTTTATGACAGCAGCACCGGCAACGCTAGACCACAGTTTAATACGGATGATACAGGGAATATCACCACAGCCAGATTCAATGTCAGCACAATATATCCTGCCGTTTTAAATGGTCCATTTAGCGCTATTGCCATAGATGACGAGAAAACTGCCGGCTACCTGGATGGAGCCTGTCAGGGGGTCACCAATGGTTTTTGCACGACCCCGGCAGAAGCCGAAGGATTCTCCTCAGGCGAAAGTGAAGAGGGCGCGTCCTGGATCCACGAAGTCGCACCACCACCTCCCGAACAAGCAGCCACGCCAATCCCGACATTGTCCAGGATGACAATCATACTTTTTGCCATGTTGCTCGGTTTGACCGTACTTGTCAGGCGTAAACATCTCTTTTGAGTTTGTCTGAGTTATTGGTAAGTAGCCTGGATTAAAGAAAGCCTTTTTTCGGCAACTGACCTCCATCAAAGGAGGTCGGTTGCCAAGACTTGTATATTTACAAAACAAACATTTATTGCTGGCCGTTATGAACCATCAGGCAGCCTGATTGTTGAAGAACCTCACACTATCCGGATAAAGACACATCCGGGACTTCCTTACCATGTTCAAACAGTACAATCAGTACTGGCACCAAAACCAGCGTAATGGCGGTGGCGAAGATCACTCCAAAGGCCAGCGAAATGGCCATTGGAATCACAAACTGCGCCTGCAGGCTGGTTTCGAGCATGATGGGAAGCAGGCCCAGGAAAGTTGTCATCGAAGTCAGGACCACTGCCCGGAACCTCTTGGTACCGGCGTTAATCGCGGATTCCATTACACCTTGACCACTGGCGTGGAAACGGCTGAATGCATTGACCAGGATGAGGCTGTCGTTTACAACCACACCTGACAACGCGACGATACCGAGTAAAGACATCATACTGAGTGCTTTACCCAGCAACACATGACCCAGCACGGCGCCAATTATTCCAAAGGGCACGACCGACATGATCAGGAACGGTTTCGAATACGAACGCAGGGGAACCGCAATCAAAGTGTAAATCATAAACAGGGAAAACAAGGCTGCATTGCGGATGGATGCCATGGATGAGCCCTGTTTTTCACTGGCGCCATCCAGGCTGAATTTAACCGAAGGATAGTGCTCCAGGATTTCCGGTACGACCTGTTCACGCACGTCGGCAATGACACGTAAAGACTCAACTTTAGCCCGGTTGATGTCTGCCTGGATTGAAATCGAAGGCGCACGGTTAATCCGCCTGATTTCCCCATAACCGGTTTCCGGTGAGATAGATGCAACCTGCGAGAGGGGGACTTGACCGGTATCGGTCTGAATCCACATGTTTTCCAGTTCTGACAAGGATTTACGCTGGTCGGCCGGATAGCGCAGCATGACCTTTAATTCGTTCCTGCCACGCTGAATACGTTGAACTTCCTCACCATAAAAAGCCTGTCGTACCTGGCGGCCAATATCTGCCAGGCTCAGGCCGGTATTTTTGGCCGATGGTTTCAATGACAGCTTGATTTCCTTTTTTCCATAGCTGGAACTGCTGCGAACATCGTATACGCCATCGTAGCGCTTCAGGGCTGCCACCATCTTTGCTGATGCCCCTTCCAGGTCATCCAGACCCGGTCCGGACATTTTGAAATCAATGGGAGAGCCACCACCGGTGTTGGTACTGCCGGAAAATCGCAGTTCTTTGATGCCAACTACGTCCCCA
>CBDTVF010000287.1:0-4586 GCA_965363775.1 uncultured Gammaproteobacteria bacterium | reverse complement strand
ATTGTTACGTACGGGTTATATAAACCCATTGTTACGCACGGGTTATATAAACCCATTGTTACGCACGGGTCATAAAAACCCATTGTTACGTACGGGTTATATAAACCCATTAACCGTACCTAATGTCTTGAACCGCTTGATCGTGGGTAACAAGTTACCCACCCTACATGGTCATAAACTTATTAACCATAGGTTGTATTGAGGACTTCGGCAAAAACAGCCTGGTCGACATTGCCGCCTGTGGCTACGACTGCGACTTTGCGCCCGGCTAGGCGTGATTTTTCTTGTGTAGCTGCTGCCAATGGTGCTGCACCGGCGCCTTCGCATACGTTATGTGTGCATTCAAACATCAACCGCATCGCCGCTGATACCTCATCATCGGTCACCTGGACGATTCGGTCTACACCCTTCAGTATCAATTCAAGCGCCTCGGGCTCCGGTATCCGGCAGGCCATGCCGTCGGAAAGACGGGTTGTAACGGGGGATTCAACCGGATGTCCGGCACTGAACGATTTTGCATAAGTCCGGGCGTGCGCTGATACCACCCCAACCACCTCGGTATTCAGATTCAAGGCGTCGCGTGCGGCCATCATGCCACAAATGCCTGAACCCAGACCGATGGGCACATAGACAACATCGACATCTTTGACTTTCTGTAGCAACTCCAGGCTGTAGGTCGCGACACCGGTCACCAGTAGGCGGTGGAATGCCGGCACCATGTGCAAAGACCGTTCATCTGCCAGTTTTTGTGCAAATTCACGAGACTCCTGAAAATCATCACCGTGCTCGACCAATTCCACACCCAGCGCCTGCATCGCCGCATTCTTTTCAACACTGTTGCCATGTGGCACAACGATGGTGGCCGGGATACCGTAACGTTTGGCAGCGTACCCAACCGATTGGCCATGATTACCACGTGTCGCACTAATCACACCTTTTGGCTTCTGTGCAGCTCTTGCAAGATTGGCGAAGTAAACCAGGCCACCACGAATTTTGAATGCCCCCACCGGGCTGTGGTTTTCGTGTTTTACCCACAGCTCGGTCCCCAACCGTTCACTTAACATCGGCCAGCAATATTGTGGTGTTGGCGGCATATCGGCATAAACGATTTGAGATGCTGCTTTGATGTCGTCAAGTGTGATGTGCATTGCTAAACCTCGCTTATAAGATAGTTCAGATGTTCTTCATTTGTTCCGCAACATCCGCCCAGTACCTTGACACCATGGGTTCTGTTCAAACCCAGCATCAACTCCCCCCACCCGGATACGCTTTCCATTAATAATTCTTCAGCACCATCGAGATCACAGTGATCAAGAGAGGATGCATTGGCCAGGTAGCCAACCAATCTGTTGAAAAGCTCCGGGGGTTGGGTCGCTGCACACAGGAATGATGGATAGGCACAATTGACCATGAAACCAAGCGGTTTGTGACGGGTATTTTCATCAATGGTTTTTATCGCCGTGTGGAGATCCGTACCATCCAGAACACGTCCATCCCGCGAGATAACAAAACTCATAAAATACGGCAAACCGGTAGCTTCCATGGCCTTGGCAATACCAATGGCTTCCTCAATGGCCGGTAGGGTTTCTGCGATCAGAAAATCCACACCACCCTGTTTCAGTTGCTCAAGTTGCCAACTATGAAATTCCTGCGCCTCCGATATAGACAGGCTTTCTTCCGGTCGATAGCAATCGTTTTTACAACCTATCATGCCGCCAATTTTGATGTTTTCACGATCCGTACTTTGAGAATCGCGTATTTCCTGTAAGAAACTTACTGCATCGATATTGATCGACGGATTAATTCTTGTTTCGACAACCCTGGATTGATTGGCTCTCCAGGTCGGGGTACACATCAGAAAGGGCGTTCTGGATTGACGCGCAATATCGATATATTTTTGGTAAAGATGGCTTAAGGCGTCTCTGCCAGCCTGGTCATAAATCAACGGTGCATTCACAAGCACCGGATGCAGGCTGATATGTTCCGATCGTCTCAGTGATTCGACAATCGCAGCTTCCATCAGGATCAGTTTGTTGTTTTCTAAAAGCTTTTTCATGAAAACGTATTACCGGGGATTGAGTACTAATCCCGATATTTGACCTGCATGCCTTTCAGAAAATAACGCAGGACCTGGTCTTTGCATTCGCGGTAGTGTTTATGACCCGGCTTACGGAAAAACGCGCTGAGTTCATGTTTGCTTATTCGAAAATCGGCCTTGTTAATCATCTCGATGACTTCATCGGCCTGTAGGTTAAGGGCGATCTTGAGTTTTCTGAAAATGATATTGTTGTTTAAGGTCTTTTCCGGCTCGGGTTGCGGGCCATCCTTTTTACCTCTTTTTTCGATGATCAGGCCATTCAGGAAGGTGGCCAATTGCAGATCACCACAGTTTTTGTAGTCGGGATCATCGTCTTTCTTCAACCAGTCACTGATCTCGGCACGTATGACCTCGAGTCCGGCTAATGCAAATATCGCTATCATTTTTGAATCATCAAAATTGAAGGTGTAACGGATACGGCGTAATACATCGTTATTGGTCATGGTCTGATTCCGGTTAATCTGATTCCCAGGGTGTGGGTTTTATGAACAGTATACGGATTGTATCCTCTTGGAACTCTATGATATCGCCTGATATGATCTTTTTTCGTTTGCGGGTTTCTACTTCGCCGTTGACCAGGACATAACCCTGGTCAATGACCATCTTGGCTTCACCACCACTTGAGACCATGCCTTCGAACTTCAGGATTTTGTAGAGTTCAACAGGTTCTTTTGTGATTTCGACGGTTCTCATGGTTTTATTGCCCTTGTTGGGTGGGGTGTGATGTTCACCGGTTTACCCGTGCGTAATGAATTATGCGCCGTGCGTGACATGTTCTTTTCGGTGGGTAATGACATCGATTGACCCGTGGGTAATGAATTATGCACCGTGCGTAGGGTGGGTAATTTATTACCCACGGTTTTTCCGGTGCACGGTAATTCAAGCACCCGCATCAACTACCCAATCTGCTTCAACAAGCAGGGTATCATTTTCAAATATCTTACCAACAAACCTGTCGCCAGGATTAATCGAGCCAACACCTGCGGGGGTTCCGGTCATGATCAAATCACCATCTTCAAAAGACATAAATCCCTTGATTTCTGCCAGAATATCTTCCGGTTTATTGATCATTAACCCGTAACCACCCTGCTGTATCAATTGCTCATTGATGTACAACTCCAGTCTCAGATGACGGGTATCACCCTCGTATGAAACAAACTCGCTGAAAACAGCTGCCCCATCAAAAGCCTTTGAACGTTCCCACGGTAAACCCTTCGCTTTTAAAGCGGATTGCACTTCTCTTTTGGTTAAATCCAGCCCAAACCCAACACCCGCTAACTCACCGGCAATGACCACAAAGGTCATTTCACCCTCGAAATGAATGGCATCAGGTTCGTTTGAATGAATTTCTATGGATATTGCCGAATTCGGTTTCAGAAAAATAACCGGCTGCTTGGGTATCTCATTACCCAGTTCCTTGATGTGATCAACATAGTTTCTGCCGATACATACAATTTTTGATGGAAAGACTTCCTTACCATCCAGCTTTATGAATTTCATGTTATCCAGGTCTTCCCGTTATGTGGCCTCAACTGGTCTTTGACCATTCCCGAATCGCGGCAACTTCATCTTCTTCAATTCCGATCGACTCGAGAAAATCCTGATGGCCTTCAGGCGAAGTTTTCTCAAACTCAATATGCCAGTTTTTCATACCTGCATCATCCAGACCAGCGGCTCTGAGCAAAGCTACCCAGGTGTCCTTTGTGATGACCCGGGTGTTGGCTTCGAAATTTTCGACTTCCAGCACCTTTAAGATCACTTTCTGCTGGTTTCTGAGTTTCTGAATCTCACCATTGATGGCGACCAATCGATGCTCAAGTGTTATATCGAGTTCGCTGCCCTCTTTCTCAAGTAGCACGGCGATGGACTCCAGGGACAAACCGGTGCTGCGGAACAGCTTGATCCTGTCCATTTTTTGCAGGTCGTTTTCCGAATACAGCCTGTAATTGGATTCGCTGCGACCGCTGGGTGACAAAAGACCAATGGAATCGTAATAAAGGAGTGTGCTTCTGGATAAAGCGTACTTTTTTGCTACCTTGCCAATTGTAAACATCTTGTCATCACTTATTTGTTTTGAAAGGAGGGGTGATTGGTCGATTATGGACCAATCATCCCCATTACTCTGCTGTACTACAACGCGCGAATGCGGGTTATGTCATCCGCAGGAATCTGCAGCCATTCCAGAAATGATTGATGCCCTGCCGGATACCTGGCTTCAAATGCCCTGTGCCAGCGCACCATGGTTTCATCATCCAGGCCAATTTCACGAAACAGCTCTACCCACCGGTCCTTGTTCATTGCTACATCACTCATGTTACATCTCCTGTTGGTTTTCAGAGGCGATTTATCATCGCTGAGACGTATTTTGAAGTATGAAGTTATAGTCAGGTCAATGGGGGTTTAAAAATTGTTGAGTTGGTCAATGAGCTTTGACGCGTGGGTTCGTAGGGTGGGTAACTTGTTACCCACGGGCAAAACGTGGGTTCGT
>CBDTVF010000286.1:0-4593 GCA_965363775.1 uncultured Gammaproteobacteria bacterium | reverse complement strand
TGAATTGTCATATCGGAATCACCGGCTGGCTTTGCGATGAGCGCCGGGGGACGCATATGAAGGGATATATGAAAGATATTCCTTCAGACAGGTTGATGATTGAAACGGATGCGCCCTATCTGAAACCACGCAACCTGCGACCGAAAATCAAGAGCCACCGCAATGAACCACGTCTGTTGCCCTGGATACTCGGCACCCTGGCCGCCTGCAGGGACGAGCACCCCGAGACACTGGCAGAGGCCACGACCCGTAATGCAGGAAAGTTTTTCCGCCTCCCGTAAATTGGGTTATGTACAGACCGGGAACCGGTCGAGAGGGCAGCCTGGGCTGTGTGCAGCGATTGTTTCGGGCTTACACGAATCGTAGGGTGGGTAACTTGTTACCCACGTTTTTAACCCCTTTGTTTCGTAAGTGCTAAGCTCAAGACGTACAAGGGTGGGTAGCTCGTCACCCACAGAGGTATGATCCAATATACGATTTGGTGCGGGAAAAATATAATCGTGGGTAACAAGTTACCCACCCTACGTTTCATGCAAAATTGACACAATCGTGCCGCACTTCCATGTGCAGTATTACCATTAGAATGGCCAACCGCGTGAGTAACAAGTACGGGCAAGATTACAAAAAAAGGAGCCAGTCGGCTCCTTTTTTACATAACGATCCGCGCTGCCTCAGCCAATAAATTGAGCCGTTAGCAAGAGTACGCGTTTGCGCTGCATTTTGAGTTCCTGCTCCAGTTCCCGGTAGCGGGCAGTCAAGGTACTCTGATCAATGGCATCGGCGAGTTTCTGCCGGCTTTGTTGCATACGTTCCATCTGCAGTTGCTGCCATTGATTCACGGTTTCCTTGAACTGCGCGTATTCCGTTTCCAGCATCTTGCCCCAACGGGGATTCTCGCCGTATTTCTCAATTTTTGCCTGAGCACGTTTAAACATCATCGTCAGACGGGCACGCTGAATTTTAAAATCAGGTGTGCGCTTAAGGTTCTTGGCCAGTCCCATCCAGGAGCAGGCAGAAATAAACCATTTGTTGATGTCGTACTGCCACCAGCGGATACCATTACGGTAATCGCTTTGGAACAGGTGGTGGAAGTTATGATATCCCTCACCGTAGGTAACAATAGCCAGAAACCAGTTGTCTCTCGCAGAGTTCTCATCTGTATAGGGACGGCTACCCCACATATGTGCCAGTGAGTTGATGAAAAACGTCACGTGATGGCTGACAACCAGACGCAAAACCCCAGCCAATAAGAACACACCCCAGACATCACCTACCATCCAGCCCAATAACAACGGCAGGGCAACATTGGTTAATAAGACCAGTAAGCCGTAATACTTATGTTGCATGGCAACGATCGGGTCACGCTCCAGGTCAGGTACGACACTCCAGTCCAACCTGCCGCTTTCGTAGTCTTTCAACATCCAGCCGACGTGCGCAAACCAGAAACCACGTCCGATTGAATACGGGTCCTTATCGTTGTCGTCCACATCGCGGTGGTGAAAGCGGTGGCGAATGCACCAGATCAGGATGCTGTTCTGAACGGCCATTCCGCCGGCAATTGCCAGGAACAAACGCATGAGCCAATGTGCTTCATAGGCCCGATGTGACCACAGGCGATGGTACCCGCTGCCGATTCCGATACCACATACCACCAGCAATATTGCAAAGAATGCCCAGGCCCAACCACTGAATCCGTAAGTAATTCCATACCAGGGCACGATGGTAATTGCCGCCAGAAATGTCAGGCTCAGCGTCAGTGTTGCAGGCCAGTTAGTTTTAGCCTTCTCAGTTTTATAGTCTGTCGTCATGTATACCACTCAAAATAATAGTGTTAGGGAGTCAATCCTGTCTGACCGATCCTGAAGGTGGAAAGTTCGATAGGCTCCTGTGAACTTCTTATTATATCGCAGGCGAACTATCGAGTTGTTAATAGCCAGATAAGAGATCTAACTTCGCAAACCGATGCCACGGTGCAAAAGCCACAGACACAAACTGGCCAACAAAACGCCAAAAACACCCATAATGACATAGGCGTAACCAATCTCAACATCCGACACACCCAGTATCCCGTAGCGAAAACCGTTAACCATGTACAAAATCGGGTTAAAGGCTGAAATTCTCTGCCAGAATTCCGGCAACAGGCTGATGGAATAAAAAACCCCACCAAGGTAGGTCAACGGTGTCAGGATAAAGGTTGGTATGATGGCTATGTCATCAAACTTGTTGGCAAATATGGCATTAACCATACCGGCCATGGCAAACACGATAGAAGTCATCAATAACACGGAAACCATGATGAACGGGTGCTGCACCTCGATCCGTGTAAAAAACAACGATACCAGCATCACCACCGAACCAACCATCAGGCCCCGGACCAATGCACCGGTAACATAACCGGCCAGGATGACCCAGTTTGGCAACGGCGAAATCAATAGTTCTTCAATATGGCGGCCGAACTTGGCGCCAAAAAAGGATGAAACCATATTACCGTAGGAACTGGTAATAACCGACATCATGATCAATCCCGGCACGATAAACTGCATGTAGTCGAAGCCACCCATCTCACCAATGCGACGGCCAATCAGGTTGCCGAAGATGATAAAGTAGAGTGTCATCGTTATCGCAGGAGGCACCACGGTCTGGGCCCAGATACGCAATATACGCGTGACCTCCTTGCGCACAATGGTTTTATAACCTGTCCAGTTCACTCGCGCACTCATGTTGATGCTCCCGAATCTACCAGACGTAAAAACAACTCCTCGAGACGATTGGCTTTGTTTCTCATGCTCAGAACACGTATGTCAGACTTATCCAACGCCGAAAACAGGGCATTCAGTGATTTCTGTTTCGGCAATGAAACCTCGAGGGTGAACTGATCTCTTAATTTGAAATCCATGCCCTCTATCTGCGGTGACGCTGACAAGGGTTCGCGAATATCAAGCACAAATGTTTCCACTTCCAGTGTTCCCAGTAAAGATTTCATATCCGTGTTCCGGACAATCTTACCGTGATCAATGATGGCAATATTACGACACAGCTCCTCGGCCTCTTCGAGATAATGAGTGGTCAGAATCACCGTGGTTCCATTTTCATTGATTTCGCGGATGAACTCCCACATGGATCGTCTTATCTCGATATCCACGCCTGCTGTGGGTTCATCAAGTATCAACAGCCTGGGCTCATTGACCATCGCCCGGGCTATCATCAACCGTCGCTTCATACCACCCGAGAGGAACCGGGAAATTTCGTCACGCTTATCCCACAACTGTAATTTCTTGAGATATTTCTCTGCCCGTTTCAACGCAATCTTGCGGTTGATACCGTAATAGCCTGCCTGGTTAACAATAATTTCCAGCGGTTTTTCAAACTGGTTGAAATTCAGCTCCTGCGGAACCAGTCCAATTTGCGCCATGGCCTTTGAGCGTTGTAACTGCACGCTGGTGCCAAAAACATTGATCTCACCCGAACTGGCATTGACCAGTGAACTGATAATACCAATCAAGGTAGATTTACCGGCGCCATTGGGCCCCAGAAACGCAAAGAAGTCGCCCTCTTCAACATTCAGGGAAATACCCCTCAAGGCCTCAACACCATTGGCGTAAGTCTTCTTCAGATTGCTGACTTGCAATGCATACATAAGATGGTCGACCCAGGGTCTGTGAGCGACATATTATACGGGGGAATGGGTGGCGCGTAACTCGCTGCACGTAAATTACCGATCCCAAACGGGTGCGTAACTTGTTACGCACGTTTCAAAGTCTGGGAAAACGTGCGCGATGTAGGGTGCGTAACTTGTTACGCACGTTTCAAAGTCTGGGAAAACGTGCGTAACAAGTCACGCACCCGATGTTTTCACACATCAGTTTGACAAATTGCCTATGGACGTATGATAGCTGGCTGTTTACCCTGTGTAATCGCTCAAAAGATATAACCAAATGAATAAATATTTACTCTGTGTGGTGCTGTTATTAATGGCGCTGCCTAAAACTGTTTTGGCTTTGCCTGATTCGAATCAGATCGAGTTCAGCAACTGCATGCTTGCGCTTCCCGGCACCAACCTCACCGCCAGTGCACGTTGCGGTTCCCTGGAAGTTCCGGAGAACCCCGCTGATCCTGCAGGCCGGAGTAT
Organism: uncultured Gammaproteobacteria bacterium; assembly: GCA_965363775.1. Lineage (GTDB taxonomy): Bacteria > Pseudomonadota > Gammaproteobacteria > Xanthomonadales > SZUA-36 > SZUA-36. Next base: position 464 of record CBDTVF010000286.1, on the reverse strand, counting down.
AAGCTTAAACGTAGCCATCGCACCCGCAACCGGTAAAGCCACCGAACCCGATCCGGTATTCTTTTTCGCAGGTGGTCCAGGACAGGCGGCCAGCGAGACCTGGGTCATAATGCGATCTGTACTCAACAGGATACGCAAAACCCGCGATATCGTGATGATCGATCAGCGTGGTACCGGTCAATCCAACAAACTGGCATGTGAATCTGAAGTTGCGGAAGACCTTAACCAGGAAATTGACCTGGATCTGATCCGCACAGAAACCGCAAAATGCCTGGCTGAACTGGACGGCGATCCACGCTTTTATACCACCTCCATTGCGATGGGCGATTACAACCTTGTCCGCGAGGCCATGGGTTATGAAAAGATCAATCTCATGGGTGTGTCCTACGGTACCCGCGCTGCCCAGGTGTACCTGAGACTGTTCCCTGAAACCGTTCGCAGCGTAACCCTCGACAGCGTTGTAC
>CBDTVF010000285.1:0-4653 GCA_965363775.1 uncultured Gammaproteobacteria bacterium | reverse complement strand
CCGATAATGCCAGGCCGAGTTCACCGTTGGTCTTCTCAAGCGCCTCTTTGGCATTTTCTGAAAGGTCGGCAAAACCCAGGGGCCTGGCCGGATGATGATCAAACAAGGCCCGCGCTTCTTCAATATCAGACAGTACCGTTTGCGTCATACGATCGTGAATGAGCGGCTTGATGATTGCCAACTTCTGCGACTCTAAAACTTCAGCCGGGAGGTGAAACAGGGTTCCCCGCTCAATTCGGCTGATCTTGTCCAGACCACATCGATGCGCAATATCGGTCGCCTTGCTGGACCAGGGTGATTGTGTTCCCAGCCTTGGCACCACCAATTGGATTAGAGATTGGGGTTGAGAATCAAGCGGGTTTGTTTGCTTGGCCTGCAGCAGTGCTTCAAGCTGTTGTAGCCTGTCTGCGGAAAGCACTTGCGGGCTTTCAACGAAATAGATGAATTGCGCCGTGAACGATAGCTCCTGAAGCGTATTCCGGCTCAAACCGTCAACCAGTTTTTGTCTGTGAAATTCAGAAAAAGCCGGGCCACCAAACAGGCAGGTAAATTCGGTCAAAACATCACTCCCATTTCAGCAAACAACATTATAACGGCTGACCGGTATCAATTGAGACAAATTAGCCCATAAGGCGGACAATCATGACAGCCATGGGTAGTCGTTTCTTAACGATTGGTGAATTCTCTAAATTTTATTATTCTGCGGGTGCTGCCAGTGATTCCAGCCTCTGGCGCAATTGTTCTGGCGGCATATAGCCCGGGATCATTGTACCGTCAAGCGTAACCATCGAAGGAGTGCCGGTTACACCGACTTCATGACCAAGATTGTATTGATCTGCTATCGGATTCGCGCATTTTTTCGGCTCGGGATCAGTACCGTTTTTAGCCAGTGTCATGGCCTCTTGTTGATCATCGGCGCACCAGACAGATACATAGTCGTCGTATGAAGTCGAGCCAACCCCGGCACGTGGGAACGCAAGGTAATGAATGGCGATACCTTGTTCGTTGTACTCTGCCATTTGATTATGTAGTTTACGGCAGTATCCACAATCAAGATCTGTAAATACCAGCAAATCGAATTTTGTCTTCTCCGGCGCAAATGAAATCTGCTCATCCCGATTCAAATCGGTCAAAAGACCCATCCGTATTCCGGATTTGGCCTGATCGGTAATGTTGTCACGTGTATCAAGATCAATGATCTGACCCTGTACCAGATACTCAGCTCCCTCGGTCACATAAACGATATCGCTATTGATCTGAACCTGCAGGATGCCTTTGATCGGAGTTTCTGATATCGCAATGGTTTTCGCATTGGGCACCAACGCGCGTAGCTTTTCTTCAACGACACCGTAATTACTTTCATCTGCTGAGCCTGCATACACAGTTGTTATCTTCAAGCCAACTAATAGGGCCGCAATAATCAGCGGTATACGATTCATTATATTCTCCGATTCTGTTTTAAGACTGTACCATCGGGGCATTGGACATGCATGCAGGGAAAAGTTCAACGGTTTTTTTAGAAGTTTGGTAATTTTATGCTGAAAACCTAGCCACGCGGGTGATGGGTTTCATGCATGCGTTTCAAACCCTCGCGGGCGATGTGGGTATAAATCTGCGTGGTTGAAAGGTCACTGTGTCCCAGCAATAACTGAATAACCCGCAAGTCAGCCCCATGGTTGAGCAGATGTGTCGCAAATGAGTGACGCAGCATGTGTGGTGACAGATTTTTCGGTATGTCGCATTGCGCAGCGTATCGCCGCACCATGTACCAGAATGCCTGACGTGTCATGGCAGATTTGCGTGAAGTAACAAATACGCTGTCGGTTTGTGCGCCTTTCAGAAGTTCAGGCCTGCCGCTGGCCAGGTAGTCCTTGAGACTTTCGTGGGCCAAATCCCCAATCGGTACCAGGCGTTCTTTTTGCCCTTTGCCCATTACCCTGACAACCCCCTGGTTCAGGTTCAAATTGGATAACTCCAAACCAACCAGTTCACTGACCCGCAGGCCTGTGGCATACATCAATTCCAGCATGGATTTGTCACGTTTTCCCAGTCTGGAATCCAAATCCGGTGCCGCCAACAGGGTTTCAACCTGTTGCTCCGTCAAAGCCTTGGGTAAGCCGCGGCCTGTTTTCGGACTTTCTATCAAGGCCACCGGGTCGCTGCTGATGGCTCCCTCGCGTACCAGCCAACGATAAAACTGACGGTAGGCAGAAAGATACCTTGATACTGAGCGGGGGCTTTTTCCCTGCTGGATTTCGGCCGCAAGTACCGCCAGGAGGTCTTCACGTGTTGCCGCTTTGAGGGTTTTTTTTCGAATGGCGAGACGGTTTTGCAAGTGCAGTAGATCGTGTCTGTAACTTTGCAGACTGTTGTCACTCAAACCGCGCTCGGCCCAGACAGTATCCAGGAAACGTTCGATCAGCGGGTCTTGTTTTACAGCCATGCCACGTCCTTTGAATGCAGGTTCAAGATTTCCTGGCCCGCTCCTCGCGCATGTGGTTCATCCATTGCTGAGCGGACTTTTTGGCTCTTGGGTATTTGCTGGCCCGGCCCCAGGCAGTACTGGCCTTGTTGTAGTTTCCAAGATTGAATTCACTCATACCCTGTAGCACGTAGGCGTCACCGGTTTTTCTGTCGCTGAAACCGCCTTTTTCAAGTGCGGAATTAGCCGCTTGTGCCGCCTCATCCCAGCGTTCCATATCCACAAGGATGTATGCGCGACGCAAATCAATTTCACCATTTTCAGATGCCTGTCCTGCTTTCTCATAGGCCGACAGCGATTTCTCCATCTCCTCGGCTGCATACCAGGCATCAGCAGTGATCGTCCAGTTTCTTGTACTTGTCTCAACAATCTCGTCTTCTAAACCCTTTTGCAATACCTCGGCAGCCTTGAACGGCACATCGGCGTTGGAATACAAGCTTGACAGATACATCAGATCGGTCTGCTTATCCAGCATATCGCGACGGTACGCCAATGCGAGTATGGAAAGCGCTTCGTCAGATTGCTTAAGCTTGTAGTAAATCTGGGAAAGCTGAACCCAGTAGGTCTTTTTGTCCGGCCATTTCTGAATCAGTGTCTCCAGGGTCTGCGCAGCTTTCGGAAATTGCTCCAACTCAAAATGAGCAGCCAGCTTCATTTGATACCAGGATTCCTTTGGCTCGTCAGACATGGAAATTGCCTGATCGATCGCAATCAAAACGTTTCTCCAGTCTTCCCTCGCCGCATGCAGGGATGCTTTCAATACATAGGCAACGTCGGTAACTTTCTCCTCGGGAACCTTGCACATCCACAGGTCAAGTTTATCCAGCGCCTCGTCGTAACGGTCTTTCATGTAATACAGTTGGGCGATCTGATACATCAGGGAAAAATGTGTCAGGTCAGGCAAGGAATCGAGTGCGACGGCCTGCTCAAAATAAGTTAATGCCTGATCATAATTTGAACGCGCCCATTCCACCTGGGCAATTGCCTGGGATATGACAGCTTTTTGATACTTGTCGCCGTTTCTTTGGGCCATCTTCTGCAGTTTTTCATAGGCAATGTCGTACTTCTCTTCACCGACATCCTCGTAGACATCATTCAGTCTTTTCCAGGTCGTTTCATTCAACGTACCCTGTTGCCTGTCGCGTTTCTTTCCACATTCCGATGCCTGTGCCAGTAGCTGGGCAGGTATGGATGCTGCCAGAACAGCTAACAGAACAAAAAATAGATACTTTCTAATCAAAACGTACATCCACTAGCTCCCAGACTGGTCCAGGGTAAAATCGATAATCTGTGTCGCCGGGCGATCCACGGCCACACCATCTATGACCCGTGGTTTGAATTTCCATTTCAGAATGGCCCTGATGGCTTCACGGTTAAATACACGTGGCGGCTTGGCATCGATGACCTTCGGGTTTTTGACCGTGCCGATGGCAGTAATCGTAAATTCAACTTTCACCCAGCCTTCCAGTCCTTTCATCTGCGCTTCACGGGGATACATGGGCCGAATAACAACGATCGGGATGATGTCGCCTTCTTCGGTCCTGTCTACGCTGGCAAAATTGCCGATAAACATGCCTTCACCACCGCTCATCGGAACATCCAGGTTTGGCAAATCCAGTGTTGGCATATTCTGTACCGACTGGTCCATCTTGGAGACCTGCATCTTGGGTGGTGGTGGCGGGTTCTTGGGTGGCGGTGGCTTCTTCGGGATACGCCGGTTTTTTGTCAACACGTCATCGGGGATTTCAACGGGACCAAAGTGAATACCGGCAATCGCCTCAAGCTCTTCCTGGTTATTGCCACCCGATGAAATCAACTTGAACATGAACAGGAATAAACCGAAAGTCACGCCAACAGCGAGCAAAGCAGAAATTGGGCCTCTAAATCTATTCATATCAGCTAACCACTGGGAGTTTCAGCAGAAATAGCGATACCCTGCACACCCGCCATTCTGACTTGATCCATCACCTGGGTGACGGTGCCAATGCGCGAATCCTTATCGGCAACAATTACCACGCTGCCCTTGGGATTCTCCGCTTTCGCCTGCTCTACCATCGAGCGGACTTCCCTTAATTCGATCAGTCGTTTGCTCATCCATATATCATCATTCGACTTAATCCCTATCAAGATGGTTCCGTTACGCAGTGCTACCGCCTGTTCAGCAATGGGCT
>CBDTVF010000284.1:0-4680 GCA_965363775.1 uncultured Gammaproteobacteria bacterium | reverse complement strand
AACAGGTTATTGATGGCCGTGGCTGGCGTTCGGGTGCCGTGGTTGAGCGTCGTAATATTCCTCAGTGGTTCTTGCGCATTACTGATTATGCCGATGAGTTGCTTGGTGGTCTGGATCAACTGGATCAATGGCCGGAAGCGGTCAAGACCATGCAGCGGAACTGGATTGGGCGTTCCGAAGGTGCTGAGTTTGACATGAGCGTTTGTGACGGGCAGGGCAACATAGTGCCTGACGCACCGGCTGTAGGCGTTTTTACGACACGTCCTGATACTGCATTTGGCATGACCTATGCGGTACTTGCACCTGAACACCCGTTGGTGAACGAGGTGACGACTGATGCCCAGCGGCAAAAGGTCGAAGTATTTATCGAGTCAGCCGGGCAGACCAGCGAAGCGGATCGCATGTCTGCAGAAGGTACGCTGGACAAGCGTGGTGTTGATACCGGTGCATTTCTTTTTAATCCATTCACTGCCAAACCCGTGCCTTTGTTCATTGCCGATTATGTGCTGATGGGTTATGGAACCGGCGCGATTATGGCCGTGCCGGGACAGGACCAGCGTGACTGGGACTTTGCCAAGGCGCATGGATTGCCTATCGTACGAACAGTTGAAACACCTGAAGGCTGGGAAGGTGAAGCCTATGTCGAGGATGGCGTGGCCATCAACAGTGAATGGCTGGATGGTCTCGGTGTAGCTGAAGCCAAGGAAAAGGCCATGTTATGGCTGGAAGCCGAAGGCATTGGCGAGCGTAAGGTGAATTTCCGGCTGCGTGACTGGGGTGTTAGCAGACAGCGTTACTGGGGTTGTCCGATCCCGGTTATTTATTGCCCCGATTGTGGCGGTGTTCCTGTACCGGAGGATCAATTGCCGGTGGTATTACCTGAAGATGTCACGTTCATGGGTGTGCAATCCCCTATCAAAGCAGACCCTGATTGGCGAAAAACCACCTGTCCGGAGTGTGGAGGTTCTGCTGAGCGTGAAACCGATACGTTCGATACTTTCATGGAATCATCCTGGTATTTTGCACGCTATTGCTCACCCGGTGCCAATGATATGGTCGATGAGCGTGCCAATTACTGGCTGCCGGTGGATCAGTATATCGGCGGTATAGAACATGCCATCCTGCATCTGATGTATTTCCGCTTCTATCACAAGCTGATGCGTGATGCCGGATTGCTGGAATCCGATGAGCCGGTTACACGGCTTCTTTGCCAGGGCATGGTTATAGCGGAGACATTTCGTCGCGATGCCGAGGATGGCAATACCATCTGGATCAATCCCGCAGATGTCGAAGTTGAACGGGATGACAAGGGCAAGATGACCGGTGCGACATTGATTGCTGATGGTTTGCCGGTGGAAATCGGCGCGATCGAAAAGATGTCCAAGTCCAAGAACAATGGTGTCGATCCGGTACACCTGGTCGAGCGCTATGGTGCGGATACGGTCCGATTGTTTTCCATGTTTGCCTCCCCACCCGACCAATCCCTTGAGTGGTCAGATTCAGGCGTAGAGGGTGCGTTCCGTTTCCTGAAAAGACTGTGGTCTATGTGTACTGAGCATATCGCGACTGGCCCCGTTGAAGTATTAAACAAAAGCGAGCTTAAACCGGAACAGAAAACCATACGGCGTTATGTCCATGACACCATCGCCAAGGTAAGCGACGATATTGGTCGTCGACAGACATTCAATACTGCCATTGCGGCAGTGATGGAGCTGAGTAACCATTTGGGACGATTTGAGGACCGCAGTCCCCAGGGGCGTGCGGTGCTGGATGAGGCCTGGAAGGCCGTGGTACGCTTGATGGCTCCAATCACACCCCATATCTGTGAAACCTTGTGGGAAATGCTGGGTGAGAAAGACAGCGTGGTCACCACGGCCTGGCCGGAAGTTGATGAAACGGCGCGCGTACGTGACCAAATTACACTGGTGGTACAGATTAATGGCAAGCTACGGGCCCGTATTGAAGTGGCGCCTGGCAGTGATGAAGAGACCACCATGGCCGAAGCGATGGCGGAGCAGAATGTCACGCGCCATATTGACGGCAAAACTGTCCGCAAAGTCATATATATCCCGGACCGGCTATTGAATATCGTAGTGGCTTAACGGACACAGCATGAACAAATTGAACCGTCTGTTCCCAATCCTGGCAGTCCTGCTGCTGGTCAGTGCCTGTGGATTCAAGTTGCAGACACGGGCTGAATTACCCTCGGAAATGCAACGGACACGACTGGAAATCGCGATGCCATATAGCGAGTTTGCACGGCGTCTGGAAACCCTTCTGGAGCAGGGTGGGGTCGAGATTGTTATCGCACCTGAAGGCGTTGCAGTGCTGGAGGTGCCACTGAATGAATCGCGCAAGGAAATCCAGTCCATTGGTGATAACGCACGTGTACGTGAATTCCTCGTCCGCCAAACCGTTCAATTCCGTTTGCTGGATAGCAATGGCACTGAGTTGATTCCTCTGCAGACACTTGAACAAAGCCGTGTTTACAGTTTCAACGAACAGGATATTCTGGCGGCCGAGCGGGAAGAGGAGTTTCTGCGAAATGAACTGGCTGACAGCCTTGCCCGCATGGCCGTCAGAAGACTGGGCACCTACCAAAGTGTAAGCAATGCCACTACGAATTGAGCAACTGGCAACCAGTCTGAAACGTGGCCTGGCGCCGGTCTACCTGGTCGGTGGTGAAGAACCACTGTTATTGCAGGAGTGCTGCGACCAGATAAGGGAGGCCGCAAAGGCCCAGGGGTTTATCGAGCGGGAATTATTACAGGTTGAACGTGGTTTCGACTGGTCGGAACTGCGTCAAGCTGCGGCACCGTCGTTATTTGCTACCCAGAAAATCATTGATTTACGCTTACGCACCGGCAAACCCGGGCAGGAAGGCGCCAGGGCGCTGACCGAATGGGCCGAAGCACCGGACCCCAACATGGTGTTACTGGTCAGCTGTGAAAAATGGGATGCTGGCTCTCGCAAATCAAAGTGGGCCGCCAAACTGGAAAAAGCCGGTCAACGAATCGATATCTGGCCGATCACGGCACGGGATTTACCACATTGGCTGGAACAACGAATGCGGCAACATGGCATGCAGCCTGAGCCCGAAGTCGTGCGTATATTAGCGGACCGGCTGGAGGGCAACCTGCTTGCCGCCCGGCAGGAAATAGATCGTCTGGCCTTGCTCAGGGGCGCCGGTAAAATCACAGTAGACGACGTATTGAAAGTGGTTGCCGACAGTAGCCGTTTTGATGCATTTGCCCTGGCTGAGCATATGCTCAGTGGCAATTTGCGTGATGGTTTGCGGGTTGCAGCAGGGTTAAAACGAATGGACACACCACTTCCGATGTTACTCGGTGCGCTGCTCCGCGAACTAAAGATCACTGAAGCATTCCGCCTGGCAATGCGTGGCGGCGAGCATGAGACCACGGTGTTCAGGCGTCTGAATGTCTGGCAGAATCGGCAGAACACCGTGCGTATGGCGGCCAGACGTCTGGATACACGTAAGCTGTTCAAAGCGTTCAAATTGCTGTCGCTGATTGACAGGCAAAGTAAGGGTCGGGCCGCCGGTGATCCCTGGCAGAGTATTGATGCTTTGTTAATTGAGTTATCTGCGTAAGCGTTAGCTCTCCTTCACATGAATAATCAGGATTATCCCTCTACTGAACCACTCGCGTTGTTTGGCGGCACATTTGATCCGGTGCATTATGGTCATCTTCGATGTGCAGAAGAGGCACGCGAAAAACTGGGTCTGAAGAATCTGTACCTGCTGCCTGCAGGCACTCCCCCGCATCGTGCTTCTCCACAGACCACCACCCGGCAAAGACTGGATATGTTGCGGTTGGCGCAATCGGAATTTCCATTGCTGAAAATTGATGACCGCGAGACCCGCCGCGAGGGTCCGTCGTACATGGTTGAAACGTTGCAGGAACTGCGTACGGAGTCTCCACAACAGCCGCTTGTGTTATTGATCGGACAGGATGCCGCCAATCTTTTACACACGTGGTTTCAGTGGCAGCGGTTATTTTCATTGGCTCACATTGTAATTTTGACAAGACCGTCCATAAAAATGGAATACCGGCAGAATGTAGCAGAGCAGATTCAACGACGTTTACATGTCGACCCGCAAAAATTACTCCGTTCACAAGCAGGAGGGGTATTACAGTTGGAAGTCGCATCGATTGATATTTCTGCGACTAACATCAAAAAATTCATCCGCCAGGAACGTCCACTCAGGTCAATGATGCCACCGGCAGTGATCGACTATATCAACGAAAACCACCTGTATTTACCCGCTTGACCAACGGCAGATGCTTATGCCGTGCTTTACGCGACCCACGCTGACGGCTAAAATTGCATGACTTCGTACAGGTAATGCTCAAATTTGAATTCCTTAAACGTTCGAGAAGAATTAACCACCGATGAGTTGCAACAACTCGTTATTTCCTCATTAGAAGATTATAAAGCCGTCGATATCCTGGTCGTTGACGTTTCGGGCAAGAATCCCCTGACTGAACGCATGGTGATTGCATCGGGCAATTCGACACGTCATGTGAAATCTATGGCTGAGAACCTGATTGTCAGCGCAAAAGCTAAAGGCAACCCGCCTTTGGGTGTGGAAGGTGCAGGTGAAGGTGAATGGGTACTGGTCGATTTGATTGACGTTATCGTTCATTTGATGTTGCCCCG
>CBDTVF010000283.1:0-4681 GCA_965363775.1 uncultured Gammaproteobacteria bacterium | reverse complement strand
ACCTGATCTACCTGAAGCCTTGCAGCAAAGTGTTCTTAAAACAGTCGCCCAACTTTACTTTACGATCGAAGACTACGAAAAAGCATTGGTAACCATCAATCAATTAATTGCTGCCATTGAAGAACCTGCCGCTGATGTGTACATGCTGCTGGGCCAGGCACATTTTCAGATGGCTAATTATGAAGAGGCTATCACGCCAATCAAGACTGCAATTGATATGTTTCGCGGTCAAGGCAGGGTACCCAGGGAGAACTGGTTATTGCTGCTGCGCGTCTGCTACTGGGAACTTAAAGACTTCCCCAATATGCTGATTGTGCTTGAGGAGTTGATCGAGGCCTATCCAAAAGACTCCTATATCCTGACACTTGCCGGTGTCCACAGTGAATTGGGCGATACCAAGAAACAGTTGGCATTGACAGAAGCGCTGTATGACAAGGGTTACATTGACGGAAAAACACACGCCGTTAACCTGGCAAACCTCTACTTGCTGCATGGCATTCCGGTAAAGGCTGCCAAAACACTTGAAAAAGAAATGAAGGCCGGTAATGTCGATGAAAGTGTCCGCAATCTGCGCTTGTTATCACAGGCATGGTATTCCGCAAGAGAAGATAAAAAAGCAATTCCCCCACTGGTGAAAGCAGCTGCAGCGGGCGACGAGGGTGAGCTTTACATCCGTCTGGCCCAGTCATATTTGAACCTTGAGCAATGGAACAATGCTGCAAAGGCTGCCAAGAAAGGTCTGGACATGGGTGATCTCAAACGCAAAGACACCGCCAACATCATGTACGGAATGGCCCTTTTCAATCAGAAAAAACTGGAACAGGCCAGAAGAGCTTTCCAGGCTGCAGGTAAAGATACCCGCAGCAAGCGCGCGGCAGGCCAGTGGATTAAGTATGTCGACAGTGAAATTCGTCGACGTGACACGCTTGAACAGAAACTGCCTGAAATACAAGCGCGTGATGTAGATGCAATCCTCCGAGCCAATTCAGAAGCGGTTGAAGATGGTGGATGACAGCCTGATTCAAACAAATGTTTGATGAAAAACCCCGGCTTAAAACCCGGGGTTTTTTTATGTTCAGGACAAGGTGAAAGAAGGTGAGACCGGGGATCGGTCGAGAAGCCAGTCTAGGCTGTGTGCGGCACGATTGGTTCCGTTTTTACACGGCTTCCAAAATTAAGGCCGAAGGGTGGGTAACTCGTTACCCACGTTTTAAAGGTTGGATTGATTTTATACCCGTGGGTAACAATCGCGCCGCACATCCATGTGCTCTATCGCGATATACCGTACATCCTGTACATAACCCACCCTACTTCTCAGGCAAATAGTGTACGACGCGTATATTTTCCAGCGTAACCAAACCACCACAACCCGCTTCCTCAAAAAGACCTGTAAGAACAACCTGAAACGCAGCGACTTTATCCTCTTCATCCACAATCTCTATCACCAGGGGAAGATCTGATGACAGGTCCAGGATTTTCTGCGTACGGATACGCGCGGTCGCACCAAAGCCCATTACACCTTTGAGTACTGTCGCACCTGCAAGATCCGCATCACGCGCCTGTTTGACGATCGCTTCATACAACGGTAAATGACCCAGTTTATCGCTTTCTCCGACAAACACTCTCAACAATACCGCCTGACCGGAAATATTCATAAATTATCTCAACATCCATTCACTCAACAACAAACCCAGCACAAATGCCAAACCTGCACCCGCCAACGTGGCAACAAAATAAGATGAAGCGTAAAAGTATTCCTTATCCTGAATGAATTGCCCCAACTCATAAACAAATGACGACATGGTTGTGAAGCCACCACAGAAGCCGGTGGCCAACAGCAGACGCATTTCCGAAGATAGCACCTGTGACGAAGCACCAATACCTGCAATCATGCCAATCAGCAGGCAACCTGCAAGATTGGAAATCAAAGTGCCAAATGGCAGGGCCAGGGCCGCGTAGTTCTGTGTAACAAGCGTCATGCCATAGCGACTCATGCCACCCAGCATACTGCCCAGTCCAACATAAACAAAGGGTATTATTGCACTCACCATTGATACTTTCCTGACTTTGAATCGTACATCTGGCAACCATTGTACTTGATACATTCTTCACTCCCCGGTTCGGGCTATAACTCACAGTATGAAGTCTCGGTATCCAGAGTACTCTGACAATAGACAATCATGGATAAAGAGTAAAGGAGTTCGGTCTTACTTTATCCCATAAAAAGTGCAGACACTCATTGTAATTATTCACAATAACTTCTATGTTAAGCCCTGCAAAATAAATGAAGAATCATCATGAATAAGAACAATCCCTCCGCCGGTCTTGGCGGCTTCCCACGTACATTTTGGATTGCCAATTCAGTCGAATTGCTGGAACGGGCAGCCTACTACGGTGTGTTCATTGTCATCACTTTGTATTTATCGAGAATATTGGGATTCAACGATGTTCAGGCTGCCTGGATTTCCGGTGGATTTTCAGCAGGGCTGTATTTTCTGCCAACTTTCACGGGTGCACTGGCGGACAAAATGGGCTTCCGAAATGCCTTGTTATTGGCATTCGCCTTACTCAGTGTTGGTTATCTTGGTTTGGCCTTATTTCCATTGGCATTGGAACAGAACGGGCTCGTTGAGTATGGTCGTCAGGTCACATTTACTGGTCTTCTGGAAACTGATGATCGTTGGTTAATCATACCCATTATGGTCGTCATCATGATCGGTGGCTCCTTTATCAAGGCAGTGATTACCGGCACAGTTGCGACATCGACGACGGCGGCGAATCGCGCAAGAGGTTTTGCGATCTTTTACATGATGGTCAACATCGGCGCTTTTTCCGGTAAAACGATTGTGAAACCACTGCGTGAATCAATGGGTGACCTCGGACTGATTAACTTAAACTACTTTGCCGCAAGTATGACGTTGCTGGCATTTATCAGTATCTTTTTGTTCTTCAGGAATGCAGAACGAACCACAGAAAGCAAATCAATGGATCAAATATTGCAGGCACTGTGGCGAGTACTACGCAATGGTCGTCTGATCGCACTAATTCTGATTATTACCGGCTTTTGGATGGTACAGCACCAACTATATGCCACGATGCCGAAGTACGTTTTAAGAATGGCTGGCGAAGGTGCTTCGCCTTCCTGGTACGCCAATGTTAATCCTTTTGTAGTAGTGATTACCGTTGGTTTTGTGACATCAATGATGAGAGGGAAAAGTGCGTTATTTTCCATGACAACGGGTATGTTCATCATGCCAATATCGGCCCTGGCGATGGCATCGGGCAATTTAATATCCGGTAATGTCGACCTGGGTTTTATGAGTGTTCACCCCATCGCACTCATGATGATTGTAGGAATTGTTTTTCAAGGACTTGCAGAGTCGTTTATATCACCACGTTTCCTGGAGTACTTTTCACTACAGGCACCGAAGGGTGAAGAGGCAATGTACCTGGGTTTTTCACACCTGCATTCATTTATCAGTTCTATTTTAGGCTTTGGTTTATCGGGTTATTTATTGGATGCTTATTGCCCTGACCCCAGAAAATTCGCCAGTCATGAAGCATGGCAAGCGGCGGCGAGTAATGCTCATTATATCTGGTACGTCTTTGCGACGATTGCGCTGGTTTCCGCCATTTCGCTGATTATTTACGGCAGGGTTTTTCGTTACCTGGATGACAAGAAGGCGTCAAAAACACCATTGAAATCTGAATTGGTAAGCGAGCTAAGTTAGGGTTCAGCCAAGTGAGGTAATGTACCAATGAAGGAAGTACTGCGTTGCAAATTGCTTTATTTTCTATACATGACAGGTATGTTTTGTTCCTCAGCAGCATTCGCAGCTAACACTGACCCCAACGCGATCTGGCCCTTGTGTGGACGAATATCGGAAAGCCCACCATCAGGATGGGTGACCACTGATGGCTGTCCGACTGAGCGTTTCGGGAACGCTGCTTACACTGACGAACCGCTGTCAGCAACCTTTGGTCCCCGGCCACTGGCTTCGGAGGATAGTCGTTACGACTTCCACCGCGGTGTAGACATCGCTACCCCCATCGGAACCCCCTTCTTTGCCATCGCCGACGGCATCGTGGTGATCGCGGGTACTCACTCCAGCTATACCGATCCATTGGTCAGCTTGCGGCATTTCCGGCCGGGTGAGACCAGTTGCAACCTCAATGGCTGTTACCGAAGTCAGAACCTGCACATCAACAGTTGGGTAGTCAACACGTCCGACCATGTCGTCAAAGGTCAGTTGCTGGGCTACACCGGTGCCAGCGGCTCCGGCTTCGAGCATCTGCACTTCGAGGTCCGCGATGCACCCGCTTTTGACACATTATCAGCCTGGTCACGTGATGCCATACATCCGCTTTCCGTCCTGCCTTATGAGAAGCCCAGCGATACAAGCATGGTTTTTAATGACGTTGATTTGACCAGTCCGACCGCCGGTCGTGTGGACCTGAGCCTGACATCCAATCGCTATGACCTTGTGGCAGTGGATCTGGACATGTTTGACAGCAATGGGCAGGAGTTGCCACAAAGCGGTGATACACCCGATGCCAGGGGCTATTATGTAGAGCCACCTTTTTTCAACATGGAAACGTGGAATTTCATGTTCAGCCACAAAGACTCCACCGCCTTTCCGTGGTCGAGTTTCGGGCCCGGGGGTGTGAATGAATGCCCATA
>CBDTVF010000282.1:0-4697 GCA_965363775.1 uncultured Gammaproteobacteria bacterium | reverse complement strand
GTCGTGCGCTTACATGCGCCCGCGGCATACCGTTCATCCTGAACATAATGTATTATCACAAACAGCTTTAATCAAAGGAGTGAAACTGCGTGCTGGAAATTATTCTTGCCGGTGGCTGGCTGATGGCACCCATCCTGCTGTGTTCGACTCTGTCGGTGGCGATTATCATCGAACGGTTCTGGACACTGCGCAGAAAGAAAGTAATTCCGGACGGGCTCGGAGCGACAGTTGAGGATTGGGCCGCCAGACATGAACTCGATCAACGCCATATCAACCAACTGCGTGCCGAATCGCCTTTGGGTAGGCTTTATGCGGCTGCACTGGTCAACAGAAAACGACCCAGGGAGATTATCAAGGAAGCTGTGGAAGATACCGGGCGCCATGTTGTGCACGATCTGGAGCGTTTTCTGAACACCCTGGGCACCATTGCTGGTATATCCCCGCTACTGGGTTTGCTCGGTACTGTAATTGGTATGATCGAGGTCTTTTCCGCCATCATGATCAACGGTGTTGGTGATGCAAATGTCCTGGCAGGTGGTATTTCGCAGGCTCTGATCACCACGGCAGCCGGTTTAACAGTCGCGATACCCAGCTATTTCTTTTATCGTTTTTTCCGTGGCACGGTAGCTGAATACGTCATAGTGATGGAAGAAAAAGCGATCAGCCTGATTGATTGTATTGAACGCGGCAATACCGCACCGACCGGTTTCCGACCAGTTGGAGGCTAGCCAATGCAACTCAGATCATCCCGCACCGAAGACCCGGAGATCAGCCTGACAGGTCTGATTGATGTGGTGTTCCTGTTGTTGATATTTTTCATGGTGAGCACTACGTTTGAACATCAGGCGGTATTGAAAGTAGATCTGCCCGAAGCAAAAAACGTCAGCACCCCTGAAGATCAACCCAACAGTTTCGAACTGGTCATCGATCAAAATGGCCAGTTTTACCTCAATGACCGTCAACTCGTGGATGGAAAACCTGCAACTTTGCAGGCCGCATTCATTGAAGCTGCGGGAGATGATCGCAATATACCGATAATATTAAGGGCCGATGCTGAAACTCCTCACCACTTTGTTGTGACTGCCATGGATGTCACCGCGCAGCTTGGCTTTTCCCGGCTGTCCATTGCAACTGAAAGAATTACAGAAAACCAATAATAATGGCTGAAAATATCACCTACACGCCAGGCGTCGTCTATAAACGCCTTTGGGGCTACACCAGGAAATACTGGATGATGTTTGCCTTAGGGATAGTCGGCGTCAGCCTTGATGCAGCCATGCAGGCGGTATTTATTGGTTTTGTTGAGCCACTGATCGACCGGGTGTTTGTTGCAAAAGATGCGGCCTACGGTATGTTCCTGGCTGCCGGTGTAATGGGGGTCATTATTTTACGTATCATTGGCCATTTCGCCGGTGCTTACGGTATGGAGTGGACCGGCAGACGTGTTGTGGCCGATCTGCGCGAAGAATTGTTCGCCAGTTACCTTCATTTACCCGCAACTTTTTATGATAAAAATTCCCCCGGTCAATTGATTTCAAAGCTGGCCTACAACTCTGAGCAGGTTGCCCATGCCGCAACCAAGGCCGTCATGTCGGCATTCCGCGACATACTGCTGCTGATATATCTCGTTGCCCTGATGCTTACGACCAATGCCAAGCTGACGGCGGTTTTGTTAATATTGGTACCGGTGGTTGCACTGGTGGTGACGGTCATCAGTCGCAAGTTCCGTAAAATCAGCCGCAATATCCAGGAGTCAATGGGGGATGTCGCCCATGTGACGGAAGAGGCCGTGGTAGGGCACAAGGTGGTTAAGGTCTTTCTCGGGCAGGAGACTGAAAAAAGCCGTTTTGAGCTTGTCAATGAACGGACCCGGCGTCTGCATATGCGTATGGTTGCCACACATATGTTCAGTTCTTCCATCGTACAGTTTGCTGCCGGTATCGCCCTGGTGACACTGATGGTGGTTGCAACCCGACCATCGATGTTGGAGCAGATTTCAGCGGGTACTTTCACGGCGATATTCTTTGCAATGATTGCCACTATTCCACCGCTTAAACGACTGACAAACGTACAGTCACAGATGCAGAAGGGCATTGCGGCAGCAGAGAGTATCTTTGCAGTCGTTGATACCGACAAAGAGAAGGATGAGGGTACACATGCCGTCGAGCGTGTCAGGGGCGAGGTCGAGTTCCAAAATGTCAGTTTCCAGTATGAGAAAGGTTTTCAGGCCGTGCTGGAGGAAATCAGTCTGCGCTTTCCGGCAGGCAGTGTAACGGCGGTGGTTGGTCAGAGTGGCAGCGGTAAAACGACATTGGCCGGCTTATTACCACGTTTCTACACCTATAATTCCGGCCATATCTTGCTTGATGGTATTGAGCTTATAGACTACCAGCTTAATAACTTGCGCAAGCAGATCGCACTGGTGAGCCAGGATGTGGTGCTATTTAATGACACTATCGCGGGTAATATCGCCTATGGCGCGCTGGCGGAAACCGATCGGGAAGCCATACTCCGCGCGGCCACGGCAGCACATGCGATGGAATTCATCGAAAAGCTACCCGATGGACTGGATACCCTCCTGGGTGAAAGTGGCACGCTGTTATCTGGTGGTCAGCGACAACGTTTGGCGATCGCCCGGGCATTACTGAAAGATGCACCGATCCTAATTCTCGATGAAGCCACCTCGGCCCTCGATTCAGAATCCGAGCGGGCCATTCAGAATGCGCTGAAAGAAGTCATGAAGGGTCGCACAACGCTGGTTATAGCGCACCGTCTCTCCACCATTGAAAACGCCGACCAGGTCATCGTTCTGGGTGAGGGCAGGGTGATAGAGCAGGGTACCCACGATGAACTGCTGGCCAGTGGAAAGACATACGCGCGCCTGTATCAAACCCAGTTCGGGCATCAACAATAGTGCCGTTTTTTATCATCCACTATGCGCTCAGGAGTTGAAAACTGGCTTCTAAGTCGCTGGTATGGCGCTAGTCGGCCACCATGGTATTTGCGGATGCTGGTGCCTCTATACCGGGCAGCCTATCAACGTCGCCAAAAACGCGGACAATCCGCAGATGAAATGTTCCATTCATGTGTGCCGCTCGTTATCGTGGGCAACATAACCGCTGGTGGTACTGGCAAGACCCCCCTGGTCATTCGATTGTGCGAGATCGCCATTGAAATGAATTTGAAGCCCGGGATTGCCAGCACGGGTTATGGCCGCCAAAGTCGGGATACATTGGTTGTTGAGGCTGACAGTGATACCCGAACCTGTGGCGATGAACCGGTATTACTGGCGTTACGTACCGGTGTGCCGGTCGTGGTTGCATCCAAAAGACGTGAAGCCGTGCAAAGGCTGAATGAAATGAAACTGGACCTGATTATTTCGGACGATGGTCTTCAGCAGGCTGATTTACACCGGGATATCGAATTTTGCGTAGTCGATGGTCAGCGGGGTACCGGAAATGCTTACCTCATTCCTGCCGGTCCTTTACGTGAAAGTGCTGAGCGGCTCAGACAGGTTGACCATGTAGTCACAAATGGCCATTGGAATGCAAAGCCGGATGATGTTGATGTGAGTGTAATGCACTTAAAGGCAAGTGTGGTGCGCTCAATTGATGGTGATACGGAGTATGAGGCAGAGGAATTCCGGCAAAAATTTACTGAAACCAGGCTTCATGCGGTGGCGGGAATTGGCAATCCGGCACGCTTTTTCAACATGCTGGAAGGCATGGGCTTTGACGTGGAACCGCATGGGTTTTCGGACCATCATAACTATACAAGCGACGATTTCGATTCACTGGCAAGCGGTTCAGTAATTATCATGACGGAGAAAGATGCGGTTAAGTGTCGTTCCCTCAAGCTGGAAAACGCATGGTATATACCCGTAGACACACATCTATCCACTGAATTTGAAAGTACATTTAGAGAACAATTAACAAAATTGATGAAGCAAAGATCATGAACCCGACCAATCTCAGTGTCTATCACATCGTCATTCCGGCCCGCTTTGCATCCGAGCGTCTGCCGGGAAAAGTATTGCTGGATCTGGCAGGACAACCGATGCTGCAACGCGTTTGGCAACGGGCGATCGAATCATCTGCTCAATCTGTAGTCATTGCGACTGATGATGACTCCATTGTTGCAATCGCGAAGGATTTTGGAGCACAGGTATTGCTGACGCGATCCGATCATCAAAGCGGCAGTGACAGGATTGCAGAATGTGCGTCAAAATTGGATTGGCCCGATGACCACCTGGTGGTGAATTTACAGGGTGATGAACCCCTGATGCCGCCGGCCTGTCTTGACCAGGTTGCGGCTTTGCTGGATCAGCAAACTGATTGCGAAGTGGCAAGCCTGTATTGGCCGATCACGGAAGCTAACGAGGTTCGTAACCCCAATGCAGTAAAAGTCGTTACTGATTCGAAAGATCGAGCATTGTATTTCAGTCGTTCTACCATTCCTTATGCACGCAGTTTCTCTGATATAGACGCCGCTCTATCGTCGGGGGTCGAGTGGAAACGTCATCTGGGCCTGTATGCGTATCGTCTCGCTGCTCTACGACGTTTCACCCGATGCAAGCCGACGCCATTGGAGCAGGCAGAACGTCTTGAGCAATTACGGATAATGGAGCAGGGTGGGCGAATTGCTCTTGCCAGGGCATGTGAGTTCATCCCTGCAGGTATCGATACGCATGATGATTT
>CBDTVF010000281.1:0-4709 GCA_965363775.1 uncultured Gammaproteobacteria bacterium | reverse complement strand
ATAATAATCCTCCTTTTGATCTCTTCCCTCTTTTTCTCTGTCTTTGCAATTTCGCAGCATTCTTACCTGCATTATAAGTAGTCTTTCTACTCCCACCAAAATTACTTTTCTGAGGCGCGGTAGATTGAGTTGTGTTGGTTGGTGATGCAATAGCTGGAATACTTGCTTTAGGTAATGCAACCTCGCTTACAGGTTGTGTAGGTGCTACTACAGCTGGTGGTGGATTAACTAATTCTTTATTATACTCGTAAGAATTAACTCCATATCTTCCTGTTCCTTCAGCAGATGTATCAAAAGCGATTGAAACGATAATCAGTGTTGGATTGGGTTCGTAGGGTGCGTAACTTGTTACGCACGTTTGCGCCAATGTTCGGTGCGGCGTCATTGCGCGCCGGGAAATCGGGGGTAACGAGTTAGCCGGCTTGTCTTTTCCGGTGGCGGCGTAACATTTCGCCGGCGAGGCCGAGGTAGGCCAGGGCGCCGCGTGATGAAGGGGCGTATCTCAATACGGGCAGGCCGTGGCTGGGGGCTTCTGCTACGCGGACGTTTCGTGGGATCAGTGTGCGGAAAACCCTCTCACCAAAGTGCTCCAGCAACTGCTCCGAAACTGCGCCGGATAGGTTGTTGCGACCGTCATACATGGTGCGGAGCAGACCTTCGATCTCGAGACCCGGGTTAACACTGCCGCGCACCTGTTCAATGGTCTCCAGCAACGACGCGAGCCCTTCGAGGGCGTAATACTCGCACTGCATTGGAATCAACACGCTATTGGCTGCCGTCAGGGCATTCAGGGTCAGCATGTTTAACGAGGGTGGGCAATCGATGATGATCCAGGCGTACTGATGAGCAACTTTTTCGAGTTCCTCCTTCAGACGGTACTCACGCTCTTCAACCTGAAGTAAAGAGATTTCCGCTGCTGTCAAATCGGCATTTGAAGGCAGCACATCAAAACCAAGCTCATCCAGCTTGATCATGGCCTCGGGGATTTCACACCTGCCCTGCAATACATCCAGTGCTGAGATTTCCAGGGCGCGGGCATCAACCCCACAACCCACTGATGCGTTGCCTTGCGGATCAAGATCAACCAACAGGGTGCGATACTTCATATCTGCCAGCGCAGAAACCAGGTTTACGCAGGTTGTGGTTTTTCCAACGCCACCTTTTTGGTTCGCGATTGCGATAATTCTTGCCATGAAACGGGTTCTTATATTGACTGGTTTGTGGAGACCGACATCATGACCAGATGTCGCTCGGCGTGCAAATACGGCACGGTTAATTTTTCTATTGACTGTACATTGATCCAACCGGGCAATTCTTCAAGCTCCTTCTCAGGATAAGCACCCTTCATTGCCAGCAGACGTGTTGTTTCATCCGCGCAGGGCCTCACCGCTTCAACAAAACCTTTCAGTGATGCAAAAGCACGCGACGTGATGTTCGCAAACGCCTTACTTTCAGAGAACTCTTCAACCCGTTGTTGCAAAGGCTGAATATTGGCCAGTTTCAGCGTGCGTCCAACATGACGGATAAAACGGATTTTCTTGCCTGCGCTATCGAGCAGGGTGACTTCCATCTCCGGTTTGATGATAGCCAATGGTAATCCCGGCAGACCGGCACCCGTGCCAACATCAAGTAGCGAACCCGGTTGTAGCCAGGGTGCTATGGATAATGAATCAAGGATGTGGCGGGTCAACAGAAAACTCCGCTCGCGTGGTGCAACCAGATTGTAAGTGCCGGACCACTCCTTCAACTGCACCATGTAGGTCAGCAAACCGTCGATTGTCTGCGGTGAAACCTCCAGACCCAGGCGGGCCAGACCGGATTCCAGCTTGATACGTTCAGGATGATTGATGGCCATTCAGATGTTTTTCTAAAGCGTGCCCGTGGACTTCATCTTGGATACGATCTTTTTAGAGACATCCTTGGCAGTATCGTTATGGTCAAGATCTTTTGACCGTGTGATCATGCTCCACTTGGCCCGATCGTCAACAATATCGAAATAGGTGGTTTCTGCGTAGACATAATTTTGCTGCTCGTAAAACCCGGCACCCTCTACAACCGTATACACATTGCCATACGTGGGTGCAAACCAGCCATAACCGCCCCCATAAAACCCGGATCCTACCTGAACCGCATAATAATCGGCGCGCTCAAGACGCTCTCCTTTACCACCACCGGTAATAAATACAACAACAATTGCATCCACACTGGCTGCTTTCAGGGCGGGCTCTGCCGTCTCCCTGGTCAAGCGACCGGACAAACCCGGGATGTCACTGGATACCAGTGCATTCCTGCCTGATCCGCGCATCACCTTGACAATTTCCTGCTCGACGGTCAGGCGTTGCAGGGACTCCGGCATCATGGCAACGACTGCGATTCTTTGCCGCTTGTCGATACTATCGCGGCCAGCATCCCATTCGCTGATCACTTTTGTTGATTGGCATGCGCTCAATAGCAATAAAACAGCCACTACCGCAAAGGCTCGAAGGCTAACTCGGATCATTCTCTGTTCCTTAATAAATTCTGGGTCGCGCGTATTCTAACCGCTTTTAATGATGGTCTGTTAACTAGCCCCGATGGTTAAATCAAGTTCTTCAGCCCGATGGCAGGCAACCCAGTCGCCGTTTTCCATTCGCCTCAAGGGCGGAACCTCCAACTGGCAACGTTTTATCAGGTATGGACAGCGGCTGTGAAACACACAACCTGGCGGCGGATCCAGGGGTGAAGGCATGTCTCCCGTCAGACCGATATCGGCCTTGGCCCGCGCCAGTTTTGGGTCGGGCACCGGCACCGCCTTGATCAGGGCATTGGTATAGGGGTGCAATGGTCGCTTGTACAGGTTGTCACGACTGGAAAGCTCCATGGTCCGCCCGAGATACATCACCATGACGCGGTCGCTGATATGTTTGACGACCGACAGGTCATGGGCAATAAACACCAGCGACAAATTCAGTTTTTTCTGCAAATCCTTGAGCAGGTTAACGATTTGGGCCTGTATCGAAACATCCAGCGCACTGACGGGTTCATCACAAATGACCAGTTTCGGATTCAAAACCAGGGCGCGGGCGATACCTATTCTCTGACATTGACCACCGGAAAACTCATGTGGATAGCGGTTAATCTGGTTCGGCAGTAACCCCACCATTTTCATCACACCACGCACACGTTCATCGACCTGGACACGTGCGATCTTGGGGAAAAACGTCCACAAGGGTTCAGCAATAATGTCCCGTACCGTCATCCGCGGGTTGAGTGCTGCCAGGGGATCCTGGAAAACGATCTGCATATCCTCGCGTTTTTTGCGTAAATCCTCTTCATCCAGCTTGTTCAGGTCTTCACCCAACCACAATACGCGTCCGCGATCGGGTTTGATCAGGGCCAGCAGGGCACGTGCAAGTGTTGATTTACCACAACCGGACTCACCGACAATACCCAGTGTTTCGCCGGCATTTAAATCGAAACTCACGCCGTTGACGGCCCTCAGCGTGTGCGTTTTGGGTCGCAACAGACCACCTTCACGCATCTTGAAATACACTGCAAGATCCTGGACTCTCAGCACCCTGTCATTCATTCTGATTCACCCAGAAAACACCGGTATGCATGACGGTCCTCGGTTAGCTGCATCGGCGGTTTCTCTTTACAGGATTCAAACGCCTGCGGACAGCGGTCGCGGAATTTACAGCCCTTCGGCAAGTTCAGCATGTTTGGCGGGTTACCGGGGATGGCTTCCATGCGATCATCTTCCGGCCTGTCCAGACGCGGCACGGATTTCAGCAGACCCTGCGTATAGGGATGCCTGGGATCATAGTAAATCTGCTCCACCGAGCCACATTCAACCGCCTCACCGGCATACATCACCAACACCCGGTCACACAGGCCCGCCACCACACCGAGATCATGGGTGATCAGCATAATGGCGGTATTCGACTCTTGCCTTAATGCACTCATCAGGTGCGTGATCTGTGACTGGACCGTCACATCCAGCGCGGCGGTAGGCTCATCTGCGATCAACAGGTCCGGTTCGCATAAAAGACCCATCGCCACCATTACCCTCTGTCTCATGCCACCGGAAAACTCATGGGGGTACAGGCGAATATTTCGCTCCGGATCCGGAACACGTACGGCCCGCAACATTTCAATCGCCTTGGCCTTTGCCTCGGTTTTGCTCAGACCCTGGTGATACATGACCACCTCGATCATCTGTTTTTCGATTCGCAGGTAAGGGTTCAGGGAGGTCATCGGATCCTGAAATATCATTGCAATTTCGTTACCGCGGTGCTGATTCAGCTCCGTGGTATTCATTTGCAGAAGATCTTTGCCCTTGAAGATAGCCTGACCACTGCAATGGCCGTTCTCGGCCAGCAGTCCCATGATGGCCATCGCTGTCTGGGTTTTACCGGAGCCCGATTCTCCAACCAGCGCCATTGTTTCGCCGGGCTTGATTGAGAAATTCAGATGGTTGACCGCATGGACTCTGCCATCAGGCGTTTCAAAGTCGACATCCAGGTCTTTTACTTCAAGCAACGGTTTCACTAGCGGTCCTTGGGATCAAGCGCATCACGCAAACCATCACCGATGTAGTTGAAGCAGTAGAGGGTCACCGCCAGAAATACCGACGGCACGATCAATGTCCAGGGGGCGGATTCCATATCCTGTGCGCCATCGGCAACCAGGGCGCCCCAGGAGCTCATGGGCTCTTGCACGCCGAGCCC
>CBDTVF010000280.1:0-4715 GCA_965363775.1 uncultured Gammaproteobacteria bacterium | reverse complement strand
GCTGAGATTGCATTCCCACCGGAACAGATGACGAGCCTGTTTGGAGAGTTCCTCTCTGACCAGGGTCTTTCTCAACTTCGAATTGCCGAAACAGAAAAATATGCCCATGTCACTTTTTTCTTCAACGGTGGAGAAGAGACTGCCTATGCCGGTGAACAACGTGTACTGATTCCCTCACCCAATGTGGCCACTTATGACCTTCAACCGGAAATGAGCGCAAAAAAACTATCGTTCGAATTGGACAAAGCGATCCGCAGCAACGATTTTGACGTCATTATCTGTAATGTCGCGAACCCGGATATGGTCGGGCATACCGGCATAATGGAAGCCGCCATTACCGCGGTCGAAGCGGTCGATGATTGTCTGGGTGTGGTCGTAAAAGCGATCGAATCGGTTGAGGGAGAATTGCTCGTCACTGCAGACCATGGCAATGTCGAGCAGATGATGGATCATCAATCCGGCCAAAGCCATACGGCACACACCACCAACCCTGTTCCCTTTGTCTACCTTGGCCGTGAGGCCGAAGTGATACCGGGAGGCGCACTGCGGGACATTGCACCCACCATGTTGTATCTGCTTGGCATGACCCAGCCTGCGGAGATGACCGGGCACTCGCTGGTGAAGCTCATCGATGGATCAGTTGCTGAGACCTGAGTCTCTATGTTTTGCAGACTGCTCATATCTATTGGCCTGGCAGCCTGGCTTTCGCTGGGCTGTACGGCAAGCCAGGCAGCCGGGGACCTTACAAAAACAGAAGCCGAATCACGGCTCAAACAGTTACAAACCCAGATAAGTGGTTTAAAAAAAGAACTCGAACGGAACCGAACCACACTATCCGATGAGCAGAAGGCGCTCAGGGCTGCCGACCTTGAAATCCAGGCAAATGCCCTGGAACTGCGAAAACTGGAGTCCACCCGGCAAGTGCATGCGTCTGAACTTTCCAATCTTGATACCGAAAGACAAGATTATTTAGGCAGCCTCGACCAACGACGGAATATGCTTGCGAAACAGATTATGGCAGCTTATCGGCTCGGCCGGGAATCCAGGTTAAAGCTGGTTCTCAATCAGGATAGTCCCGCTCTTTTATCGAGAACCCTGGCCTATTATGATTATTTCAGCCGCTCACAAACTTCACAGATCGCTGAGCTTAGAGAAGTATTAGAGATCCTTGATGCAATGCAGACAAAGATTAATATTGAACTGTCTGCCCTTGATGAGGTTCAAAAGGACCAACAGGCGGTGCTGGATGAGGTGACTGAGCAACGCAATGAGCGCCAGGTCATCATTGACAATCTGTCGGGCCGGATCAGCACAGACGAATCACGTCTTGCAGAAATGCAAAACAACAGAAAGGATCTTGAGGTTCTGCTGGAAAGACTGTCGGACGCCCTCGCAGACATACCGGCCGACCTGGGTAAACGGCTTGGACCGGGTGATCTGAAAGGACAAATGCCGATACCGGTCAAGGGCCGTGTCAAACATGCCTACGGTCAACCCAGGACAGCGGGCTTACATTGGCAGGGGTGGTTAATCGGTGCACGCAGTGGCAGTGAGGTCAGCGTCATTGCATATGGACGCGTGGCCTATTCGGACTGGCTCAGGGGCTACGGTCTGCTTATGATCATAGACCATGGTGACGGTTTTATGAGCCTGTACGCCAATAACGAAAGCCTCTTGCGTGAGGTTGGAGACTGGGTGGAACCCGGTGCCGCGATTTCTACAGTGGGTAGTAATCCCCTTAGCGGAGATGGCTTGTATTTTGAAATTCGAAAAAACGGCAAAGCCATGGATCCCGCCGTTTGGTTAAAACGCTAGGAAATGCCGTGTTTGACTACAGGCACAAGCATAAACAAGATAAACCTGACTATTAGGATGTTCAGAAAAACATGATGCAAACAGGCAGAAGATTAATAGGATTGTTGTTACTGGTATCTACAGTGGTGGTTGCAGACGAACCGGTGACAAGCCCTTCCCAGGCACAACTCTCACTGGATGACATGCGTACATTTACCGATGTGTTCAGCCAGGTGCGCACAAATTTTGTTGAGGAATCCGACGACCACACACTTTTGAATGCCGCCATACGTGGCATGCTGTCAGAGCTGGACCCACACTCTTCCTACATGGAAGCAGATGCATACCTGCAAATGGAGAATGATTCCCAGGGCCGTTATAGCGGCATAGGTATCGAGGTAACCACTCAGAACAAGAAAATTAACGTGGTTTTTGTCGTGGAAGGTGGTCCGGCAGATACAGCGGGGGTTGTCAGAGGTGACACTATCACTGCGATCGACCAAAAAGACGTGCGTAAAAAAAACCTGCAGTCAGCCATAGACAGTTTGCGTGGCGAAGTGGGCAGCGAAGTGGAAGTCACCTTTAAACATGAAAACGGAGAAGTCTCCAGCTTCTTGTTAAAACGTGATTTCGTCAAGGTTGCAAGCGTGTTCAGCAGACCGGTAGACGAGGATTACGGCTACTTCCAGATCACCCATTTCACCCGCAATAGTGCAGATGAATTGCTTGAGCAAATCGAATACATGCAAGCCAACCACGAAGGACCGTTGAAAGGTATCGTGCTGGATATGCGCAATAATCCCGGTGGTGTACTTGAACCTGCCGTTTTGATTGCCGATGGTTTTCTGGACGATGGCTTGATTGTCTACACCCGTGGTCGTGCAGCAAACCAACTGGAATACACTGCAAAACCCGGCCAGTGGCTGGATGACATCCCCATGGTGGTGCTGGTTAACCGCGCCTCAGCATCGGCAGCAGAAGTGCTCGCAGGTGCCCTGCAGGATCATGGCCGCGCGCTGATTGTTGGTGAAAGATCATTCGGAAAAGGCTCGGTACAATCCGTTCTGAGCCTACGTAACGGCGCTGGTATTCGCCTGACCACCTCGAGATATTACACACCGTCAGGGCGTTCGATCCAGGCAGAAGGTATCCAACCGGATGTAGAGGTCTCAACGGTTAAAATCGTGGAAAATGAAGACAAACGTACTCGGGAGTCTGATCTCGATCGTCACCTGGATGCTGAACCGGAAAAAGCATCCGTGGTATTTGGTTCCGAGGTAGGTGCAGCAGATGACTACATGATGTACCAGGCACTGATGCTGTTAAAGGGTGCCAGCATTCTCTCAAACACTGATGGTCGGCGCGAAGTCAGGTAAATCGCAGAAAAATTGCAGATTCTGACCTGGAGGAAATCGTAACGAAAAACCTCCCGGCTTATAAGCGCTCTATCAACCTTACAAATCAGGATCAGGGACGCGAACGACCACCGGGTTGAACCGGGAACGGTGTCACCTTTTCCCCACTTTCACGGTCACGGATGACCGCCTGACCTTTTTTCCTGACCTGCTCCACGCGCAATACGCTGTGCATGGGCAGGTGCAAAACCTCTACCCCATCAAATTCATCACGCATTTTCTCTTCGGTCGGATCAATCACCAGTGAGTCTTTTTCTCCGAACTCCAACCCTGTCGCCTCAACAAAACCAAGCAGATTACTCATGCCAACCCCGCTACAAAATAATTCGTACACCTTTCCATGGTTAAGGAATGCAATCCGAAACAGTTTTTCTTTATCCGGTTTGGCCATTTGTTATCCCAATTTTATCTGTGCTGTTGCGCGTACCAACAAGGCGAAAATTAATCCCAGTGCAAATCCTGCCATATGCGTCCACCAGGCTACCACCCCCGTTATGGGGCCGAGAACTGTATAAACCAACTGCAGTGTAAACCACGAACCAATCACAATAACCGCTGGTACGCGTGCAAATTGAAGATAAAGTCCCAAAGGCAGCAACATACCAATCCGACGGGAAGGAAACAAAACAAGGTATGCCCCAACCACGGTAGATACCGCACCACTGGCACCGACAATGGGTGATGTTAACTCCGGTAAACGCATGGCGACAAATAAATTGGCCAAGGCGCCGCCCAACACAAACACAGCCAGCATACCCAGCCCCCCCAGGCGACGTTCCAGTGGCAGTCCAAACACCCACAGATAAATCATGTTACCCAACAAATGTAACCAGCTCGCGTGAATGAACAGTGCACTGACCAGGGTCAGGAGTTGATAGTCAGCCCAACCTGCCAAAGGTTGGTTGAACACAACTGCGAGTTGGCTCGGTATAACACCAGCCAACTCAAGCATCGCGTTGCGGACCAACGGCGTCATCCCGGAATGCAGCAACTTGATGCCGGTACAAAGCAGGAATATGGTCAGTGTCACCCAGGGAAAACGTGGCGGCGGTTTCGACCAGTTTGTGACAATGCCGGAGTCCACCGTTAAATCACCGGGCGGAAATTATTTTTCTACCAGAAACTGGTATAAACGGTAGCTGAATATAACACCATCACGGCGTATTTCTTTTACAACCAGTCCGGGTCCCGCATTGTCCCCCTCAACCAGTCGCTCACCGTTGATCAGGACAAAACGATCAGATGGATTCGTGGCATATACCAGGACACTGAACTTAATTTCAGCCACGTTGGCACGAATCGAATCGGGTAACTCCCAATAACCAATTGGTCTCGGTATCTCAGGACGTGGTTTCGGCCGGGTGACCGCAACTGGCTTTTTCGCGCTTGCATCATTGCCTGTCGGTCTTTTGTTTCGCGTATCTGCTGCTTTTGCTGGCACCGGCGTAACCGCAGCCTTTGTTGGCGGTGGAGTAACTGCTACACGCTCAGTACCGGCCGGTTTTG
>CBDTVF010000279.1:0-4717 GCA_965363775.1 uncultured Gammaproteobacteria bacterium | reverse complement strand
CATTGTCAAAGGCTGGCGTTTCTTCCCATTCCTTATCTAACTCATCAAAAGTTTCGGGATCTTTCGGTGCATTCTTTACTGCTAAAGCTACTTTTTTCTTATCCACCTTAATTTTTGGTAAATTCTCTAATACCTTGAATATACATGTATAAATGGATTCGGCTTTCTCCAGATGCGCGCCTATTGTTGCAATGACATCGATCGCATCCGCTAACAGCTCAATAGCTTCATCTAACTCGCAAAACGATAAATACTCCAAAAACACCGGCAGATAGTCAGGTAGTTCATTGCTGCTGATATCCAGGCCTTTGGTGGCATACATCTCCTTCATATCAACCATTGCAACACCACGATCACGAGACTCACCATGGATATGCTCAAACAGATGCAAACAATGGTTTCGACCACGGTCGAAGGTATTAACATAGCCTTCTTGCAGTGTGATCAGGTCTCCATTGGCATAATCGTTCAGCAAAGGCTGCAAAGATTCAACCTGGGTTTTGCTTAGCAAGTCCTCTGATTCAAACAGCTCTGTGAAAAAGCCAACCGCTTGCTGCAGCGGCTCCCTCGGATAGGTCAGCAATAAGCCTAATAATGTAAAAGTCTTCATCACGAATCCTTTCTCACATTGCCGCTCATCGTGTTTCTATGGGTTTTAGTCGTACCAAACAAACCCAGTTTTGATTCGCCGGTAGCACAACCATTACCAAAGCTGAAACCACATGAGGACTTGGTATCGAAGGCCAGTTCGTTATCAAATGGCGTTTCACCCGCGTATTCGCGGTGATTGGTCGGGATAACATAACGATCTTCATAACTGGCCAGGGCCATGATGCGATACATATCCTCCAACATGTGCTCATCCATACCAACGGCATCCAGAACTTCGGTCAGGGTTTCATTGTCCACCCGTTTTGCCCGTTGGAACTTACGCATTGCCAGCATTCTTTCCAAAGCGTAAACGATCGGCGCTTCATCACCTGCCGTTAACATATTGGCCAGGTATTTGACCGGTATACGTAAAGACTTGATCTCGGGAATGACTCCGCCTTCTTCGATTTTGCCCTGGGAGATGGCATTCTGAATGGGTGACAAGGGTGGTACATACCAGACCATTGGTAAGGTTCTGTATTCCGGATGCAATGGGAAAGCCACTTTCCACTCGATCGCCATCTTGTACACGGGTGAATTTTTCGCCGCTTCCAACCAACTGTCTGGCACGCCGTCTTTTCTCGCCTGTGCGATGACTTCCGGATCATTCGGATCCATGAACATATCCAGCTGTGCCTGGTAAAGATCTTTCTCATCGCTCATATTGGCCATTTCTTCGATCTTGTCAGCATCATACAAAATCACACCCAATGAACGAATTCGGCCAACACAGGTTTCCGCACAAACCGTGGGTTCGCCCGATTCAATGCGTGGGTAACAGAAAATACATTTTTCTGATTTACCCGACTGCCAGTTAAAGTAAATTTTCTTATACGGGCAACCACTGATACACATACGCCAACCACGACATTTATCCTGATCAATCAGCACAATGCCATCTTCTTCACGTTTGTAGATTGCGCCACTTGGGCACGCTGCCACACAGGTTGGATTCAGACAGTGTTCACATAAACGTGGCAGATACATCATGAAGGTGTTTTCGAATTCACCATAGATCTGCTTTTCTACATCTTTAAAGTTGTAGTCTTGACTGCGTTTCTTGAACTCTCCGCCTAATATTTCTTCCCAGTTGGGCCCCATTTCCGGCTTTTCCATTACCTCGCCAGTAATCACCGAGTGCGGTCTGGCAACAGGTGGTGCTGTCATTTCCGGTGCATTTTGCAGATGCGCGTAATTAAACGTGAACGGCTCATAGTAATCATCAATTTCCGGAAGATCCGGATTGGAGAATATCTTCGCCAGCAGTCTGAATTTACCACCCATCTTCGGTTTTAACTTACCGCCTTTGGTGACCCAACCGCCATTCCAGCGATCCTGGTTTTCCCAGTCATGCGGATAACCAATACCCGGTTTACTCTCGACATTATTGAACCAGGCATATTCCACGCCCTGTCTTGAGGTCCAGACATTCTTACAGGTCACCGAACAGGTATGACAGCCAATACACTTGTCCAGGTTAAGGACCATGCCTATCTGTGCTCTGATTTTCATGTCTGTGCTCCCACTGCTGGTTCATCTTTCCAGTCGACTTTGTCCATCTTGCGCACAATCACAAACTCATCCCGGTTGGAACCCACCGTGCCATAGTAGTTAAAGCCATAAGACAATTGGGCATAACCGCCGATCATATGGGTTGGTTTCATCACTGCCCTTGTGACGGAGTTATGAATGCCCCTGCAGTCGTTACTTTCTGCAACCGGTGTGGTGACATTTTTTTCCTGTGCGTGGTACATCATCGACATACCCTCGGGTACCCGTTGACTAACTACCGCACGTGCCGCAATTGCACCATTAACGTTGTAGGCCTCAATCCAGTCATTATCTTCAACTCCGATTTTTCTGGCATCGATTTCGGAGATCCATACAACCGGACCGCCACGATTCAGGGTTAGCATTAACAGGTTATCGGAGTATGTAGAGTGAATCGCCCATTTTTGATGTGGGGTAATGAAGTTCAATACCACCTGCTTACGCCCTTCGCCTTTGACATCAATAATGGGTGCAACCGTCTTGGTATTGATAGGTGGCTTGTATACACAGAAGCCTTCACCAAAATCGCGCATCCATTTGTGATCCTGATAAAAATGTTGTCTGCCGGTCAAGGTTCGCCACGGAATGTACTCATGCACGTTGGTATAACCCGCGTTATAACTGACATGTTCATCCTCCAGGCCACTCCAGGTCGGGGATGAAATAATCTTTCTGGGTTGAGCCTGGATATCGTGGAAACGAATCTTCTCGTCTTGTTTCGGTAAAGCCAGGTGTTTATGATCACGACCCGTAATTTTACCCAAAGCATCCCATGCTTTAACGGCTACCTGACCATTGGTCTCCGGTGCCAGCGACAAGATGACCTCGGAAGCATTGATATCGGTATCGATATTGGCCAAACCCTCTGAAACGCCTTCTTCACGGACGGTGCGATTCAGGCCTTTTAACAGCTCAACCTCGTCTTCCGTGTTCCAGGCGATACCTTTACCACCATTACCGATCTTGTCCATTAATGGCCCAAGAGAAGTAAACTTCTTGTAGGTATCAGGATAGTTTCGCTCGACTTCTATCAAAAGTGGCATGGTTTTACCCGGAACTGGCTCACACTCACCTTTCATCCACTCCTGCACGAGCAATGGCTGGGCCAACTCCCCGGGGGAGTCATGTTGCATTGGCAAGGTAACCAGGTCGGTTTCATTACCTAAATGCCCCACACAGAGTTTTGAGAACTCCTTGGCTAAACCTTTGTAAATATCCCAGTCACTGCGGCTCTCCCAAGCTGAATCCACCGCCTTGGACAACGGGTGGATGAAGGGGTGCATATCTGACGTGTTGAGATCATTTTTCTCATACCAGGTCGAGGATGGCAGGACGATATCGGAATACAGACAGGTGGTGGACATTCTGAAATCCAGGGTCACAAACAAACTCACTTTGCCCTCTGCACCCTTCTCGTGCCACTTGACCTCTTTGGGCCGAACATCCGTTTCTTCTGCCATTACGCCATTTTGCGCGCCAAGCAAATGCTTCAACAGGTATTCATGCCCTTTACCACTGGAACCCAGCAGGTTGGAGCGCCAGATAAACATGTTATGCGGGAAGTTCTGTTTGTTGTCAGGGTCTTCACAGGCAAATTGCAGGTCCTTCGATTTCAGTTGTTTCACCACGTAATCTTTGGTTTCCATTCCCGCGTCCTGTGCTTTCTTTTTCAGGTGAAGGGGATTGGTTCCCAGTTGTGGTGCTGATGGCAGCCAGCCCATCTGTTCAGAACGGACATTACAGTCGATCATAGAATAATCTTTCCAATCAGCCTTATTGGCAAGCGGTGACAACAACTCGTCGATCTCCACATGCTCATAACGCCACTGGCTAGAGTGGTTGTAGAAGAACGATGTGCCGTTCATATGCCGTGGTGGACGGTGCCAGTCCAGCGCAAAGGCCAGGGGTGTCCAACCGGTCTGCGGACGTAATTTTTCCTGACCGACATAATGGGCCCAGCCACCGCCGGATTTACCGATACAGCCACACATCATCAACATATTGATAATGCCGCGGTAAATCATATCCATGTTGTACCAGTGGTTAATCGCCGCCCCCAGAATAACCATTGATTTGCCTTCGGTTTTATCTGCGTTATCGGCAAACTCACGCGCAAGACGGATAATCTGTTCACGACTGACCTTGGTAACCTTCTCCTGCCATGCTGGGGTATAAGGCACGTCATCATCATAGGAACTGGCGACATTCTCGCCACCCAGGCCCTGATCCACACCATAATTCGCCATTTGCAAATCAAATACTGTGGCTACCAGGCAACTGGAACCATCGGCCAGAGTGATTTTCCGTGCAGGAACATTTCTGTGCAGAATACTGTCGTGATCGGTATGTGAAAATATTGCCTGTTCATGCTGCTGATTGGCAAAATACGGGAAACTGACGACAGCGACTTCATCGTGCTGATCCATCAATGACACCAGCGGCTCAATATCGGAGCCATCAGCAACATTCTTTTCTTCCAGGTTCCACTTGGCTGATTTATCCCAGCGTGAACCGA